>CAUERX010000027.1 GCA_959020415.1 uncultured bacterium
ATATCGGAATCTTTTTTATTAATGATAAGGTATCTTTTTAAAAAAGGATTAACAACGACAAAAAATATCTTGACATACGAGGTTATTTCATGTAAAATTATACTCGTAAGTCAATTATGGAGTAGTACTCAAGAGGCTGAAGAGGCGCCCCTGCTAAGGGTGTAGGTCGGGCAACTGGCGCAAGGGTTCAAATCCCTTCTACTCCGCCATTTATGTTTATAGAAGTCTTGTTATTTCAAGACTTTTTTTCTTTGAAAGGATTAATATTATGAGTGAAAAATAACTCCTGGAAGTAATTAATGATTTGCGAAAATACGCTGAAAATGGGCGTTTTTTTATTTTTGATTCACCTGAAGTTGCACCTATGGCCGAAGCCGAAAGAGAAATATTAAACTAATTGAAGTGACTTTAGGTAGAGTAATGGATTATTTAGAAGCGCCAGATAATGAGAAGGGAAGACATTTAAGAAAAGAGTTAGGTGATAATTGGCGCTGCAATGTAATGCATGGTCAAGCAAGAGCATATCAATATATGCTTTGGTCAATGATTGGCTGTGATTTAGGAAAGAGATCTGATTTGCTTTCTTTGCAAAGGGAACTTCTGGAAGAAGCCAAATACGGGAATCCTGTTTTAAGTAGATATGTTAAAAAATTTGATTTTGAAACGGCAGAAGTTACTTGGAAAAAAGCCAGTGTTTTAAGCGATGCCACCTTAGATGGTATGGAAAGTGAGCTTAGAGATGGAGTTATAATTCTTAGAGCTAGAGAGCAAAACGGATTAAAGGGATTTAGTTTATTTAAGAAATTTGGTTTAAAAAGGTGATTTTTAGTTTATTTCATTAACTGCTTTATAATTAATTTAATATATAATTATAGGTGGTTATATGAACTTTATTAAAAATCAGATTGAAACAATTAAGAAACATGATCCAGCACTTAAAAGTAAATGCGAAGTATTTTTATATCCAAGTTTTAAAGCGCAGCTTCGTTATAAATTGGCTCGCTTTTTTTATAAACGTGGTCATTATTTAATTTCCAAATATATTATGGAGAAGACAAAACGAAAAACGGGAATTGAAATTCATCCAGGCGCCAAGTTGGGTCAAGGTTTGTTTATCGACCATGGCTTTGGAGTAGTCATTGGTGAAACGGCAGAGATTGGGGACAATGTAACGATGTATCATGGTGTTACTTTAGGTGGTACAGGTAAGGAAAAAGGAAAAAGACATCCAACTATTGGTAACAATGTTTTTATTGGCTCGGGAGCTAAAATATTAGGTAATATTAAAATAGGTGATAATGTTAAAATTGGCGCTAATGCTGTGGTGGTGAAAGATGTTCCTTCAGGAATGACAGTAGTTGGAGTTCCTGCTAAAGAAAAATAATCATAAATAGGTACATACAGTTCCTATTTTTTTGTTTCGGAATATAAATGAATAGAAAGGAGAAGGTATATGGAATATAGAGGAATAGATGTTTCAAAATATCAAGGAGATATTGACTATGGCAAAGTAAAAAATAGTGGAATCCAGTTTGTTATTGCAAGAATTGGTTATGGAATGTATGATAATCAAATAGATCCAAAATTTGAAGCTAATTATAATGGGGCAGTTAACAATGGACTTCCAGTTGGTGTTTATTTATATTCATATGCTCTTAGTGTAGAGGATGCTGAAAGAGAAGCTGAGGTAGCTTTAAAATGGCTTAATAACCGAAAACTTAATTTACCAGTTTATTATGATATTGAAGATAAGAGTCAAGAAACTTTAAGCATGCAAACTTTAACTGATATGTGTAAAGCTTTTTGCGATAAAATTGAAAAAGCTGGATATTGGGCTGGGGTATATGCTAATAAATATTGGCTTACTAGCCATTTAGATCATGATGAACTTGAAGATAAATATACAATTTGGGTGGCTCAATATAATACGGAAAACACTTATAAAGGTAAGTATGATATGTGGCAATATACTTCATCTGGCAATGTTAATGGGGTAAATGGTAATGTTGATATGAATATTTTATATCGTGATATTTTTAGTAATAATGAAGGTAGTAGTAATGAGAACGACAATAACCGCGGTTTACCTAATTTAAGCAATTATCATGGTAGTTCAATTGTCGATGCACTAAAAAGCGTTGGACATGATAGTTCTTTTGATGTTCGTAAAAAGCTTTATAAAGAAGTGGGCTTTACAGATGATTACACGGGAACTGCAGAACAAAATATCGAGTTATTAAAAAAACTCCAAGGAAATTACGAGAGCAGTTATTATCCAAAACCTAATTATCATGGTTTGTCATTCGTTGACGGATTAAAGAAAATAGGGGTAGATAGTTCATTTGATAATCGTAAAAAAATAGCAGCCAAAAATGGTATTAGTGATTATAGCGGTTCTTTTTTGCAAAATGTTAAGTTATTAAATTTGCTTAAAAAAGGACAATTGAAAAGAGCTTAAGCTCTTTTTTGGCGAAAAATTGTTGACAGCTCTATAGCAATAGAATATAACGAGTTGTATGAGGTTATATAAAAGAAGATGAATAAGCGGTAAAATTATTGAAAGTTGTAGGGAAAAAGGAATGGTAATTAGCGTTAGTCTGTTTAGAACTAATTATTGTTCAGGTTTGTCTTGATTTAAAAATGCTTGATTCTATGTCAGGGATAACATTTTTGAAGGTAGTTAAATGTGCGAAATTATAATTAGTGGAGTTTATATGCTATTATGTGTTTTGGATAGTTTAGTTACAGCAATAATTATTGGTTATTTGGCAACTAATGTTTCATCAACTTTTTCGATAAAATAAGAAAATTTATTTTTAGTAAAGTTGAAAAACTATTAATGTAGGAAGTTGGATTAGACCATTTTATTAAAACTTTGCCCCATGGATATGATTCAATAATTTATGAAAATGATAGCATTTTCGTTGATCAAATACAATTAATGATGATTGCTAGAGGAATGCTTAAAGATGCACCGTTCTTAATTTTAGATGAGGCAACATCAAATGTTGATACACGAACAGAGGAATTTAAACATCCATGGATAAGTTATCCGAAAGCCATACTTCATTTATTATTGCCCACCGTTTATCAACGATTAAAAATGCTGATTTGATTTTAGTGATGAAAGAGGGAGATATTATTGAACAGGGAAATCACGAAGAATTGATGAAGAAAAATGGTGCATATGCGGAACTTTATAATTCGCAGTTTGAATTATGATTTAAAAGGACTTAATGTGTACATAGTCCTTTTTTCTATGCTATAATATATTTGAGGTAGATTCAATGATAGTAGTTGCGGCATTAATAAAAAAAGGTGATAAATTTTTGGTAGCCCAAAGGTCAACGGGGGAAGAGATCGTACTTGGCAAATGGGAATTTCCAGGTGGTAAAGTTGAAACGTTGGAAACTGAGGAGGAAGCTATTGAAAGGGAAATAAAAGAAGAATTTGAAATAGCTGTTAAAGCAAAAAGGTTTATAACTAGATATGTTCATGAAAAAGTTGATTTAAAGTTATATGAGTGCGAATATATAAGTGGTGACTATAAGCTACATGATCATTCAAATTATAAATGGGTAACTTTTTCTGAAGCTGAATCTTTTGATTTAGCGCCAGCTGATAGAGTTTTACTTACTACAATTGGAGGTGAGTATAATGTTTAAAATTGAAGATTTAAAAATAAATAGTGTTTATACTAATGATGGAATTTCGGAAGTATTTAAATGTTCCAAGTATGGAGGAATGAGGAAATCTAAAAAAACAAATTCGCTTGTTTTGATTGCAAAACATAATGATAGTAGTTATGCGGATGAGTGGACAGAAGAGGGCATTTTAAATTATACAGGCATGGGATTATTTGGTGATCAGATGTGGATTATAGGTATAATAAGGATTTAAGCTATTCTAATGAAACTGATATTAATGTTTATTTGTTTGAATCCTTTTTAGATAACGAATATTATTATCTTGGTGAAGATTATTTAGAGGAGTATCATGTAATAACTTTGGCTGATGGTGGACCTGATGCTATTTATAATACAGTAGCTTTATATCCAAATTGTCATAAAAAAGTTCATGTTTTAAATCATAAAGAAGATGTTTCTAATTTGAAATGGACAATTTTTAATTATTTAAAGAATGATAATGATGAAAAAAATTTAAATTTTTTTAATAATTTATTTACGGAGTATCAAAAAATTAATAATTAGGAGGAACTATGATTGAAAATATTAAAAAAATGCCAAAGGTGGAACTTCATTTACATTTAGATGGTTCAGTTGGTCTTGAAACGGCTAGTAAATTATCAGGCCTTTCTTTGGACGCAGTAAGAGAAAAAATGGTGGCCGCTGATAAATGTAAAGATTTGAATGAATATTTGACAAAATTTGATTTTCCATTAAGTTTAATGCAAACGAAAGAAAATTTAAAATTGATTGCCAGTGAATTAGCGTTATCTCTACACAAACAAAATGCTATATATGCTGAAGTTAGGTTTGCACCTTCTTTTCATACAAAAAATGGTTTGACGGAAGTTGAGGTAGTCGAAGCTGTAATGTCAGGTATGAAAGAAGTTCCAATTAAAATAAACTTAATATTATGTTTAATGAGAGGTACTTCTTTTGAAGAAAATTTAAAGGTAGTAGAAGTTGCTAAACTATATTTGAATAAAGGTGTGGGTGGTGTTGACTTAGCTGGGGCGGAGGCAATTTACCCTACTAGCGAATACGCTTCATTATTTAAAAAGGTTAGAGAAGAAAAAATTCCGTTTACAATTCATGCTGGAGAAGCTTCTGGTATTCAAAGTATTGAGGCGGCTTTAGACATTGGAGCGAAAAGAATAGGACATGGTATAAGATGTTTGGAAAGTGAGGATTTATTAAAACGAATTATTGATAATAATATTTTATTAGAAGTTTGTCCCACTAGTAATGTTCAAACCAATGTTGTTTTAAAATACGAGGAACATCCTATTTTAAGACTTTATAAAATAGGTGTTCATCTTTGTGTTAATACTGACAATGTAACTGTATCCAATGTATCACTTACTGATGAATATGTTAAATTATATCAAACTTTTAATTTTAGTTTAGACGATTTTAGACAAATGAATATTTATGCTTTAAAATATGCCTTTATTAGTGAAGCTGAAAAAGCTTATTATATAAAAAAGATCCAACAGTAGTTGGATTTTAGTTTAATAAATAGACACCAAGGTTTAAATAGGATGCAAAAATAAGCCATAGCAGATATGGGATTTGAAGTAAGCTGGCTGCTTTATTAATTTTAAGGAATTTTCTTATCATGAAAATAACTAAAATAATGAGGACAATTATCCAAATGAATGCTAATAATCTTAATTTAAATACAAAGAAGATTATTGACCAAAGGGCATTAAAGAATAATTGCCAATAATAAATAGCAAGGTTTTCTTCTTTTTTGTTTTCTGAAACTAAGTATGCTGATATTCCCATTAAGATATAAAGAATAGTCCAAGCAATAGGAAATACAATACTGGGTGGTGATAATGGTGGCAAATTAAGTGTTTGATAGTCGTTAAATGGCATCATAATAAGAGCAACAACTCCACCGATAATTATGGGCAGTAAAATATTTTTAATTAATTTTTTGTAATTCATACTTTTTCCTCCATTAAATAATATTCCAAATAATACCATGATTATTCCAATCACGATTAAAATTTTTGGTTTGATAAAAAAAATATACATGGTATAATGAATTTATTGAGGTGATAAAATGCGTATTTTAATTGTTGAAGATGAAGTGAAAATCCGTGAAGAATTACAGAGTTTTTTAAATAATAATGGTTACGAAACTGAAACTATAAAAAGGTTTGAAAACACTTTGGAAGAAATTTTAAACTATGATATTGATTTAATATTACTTGATATAAATATTCCAAACCAAAATGGGATGTATTTATGTAAGGAAATACGTAAAAAAAATCAAACGCCAATTATTATTGTGACTAGTAGAAATAATGAAATGGATGAGCTTATTTGTATGAACTATGGAGCTGATGATTTTATTACTAAGCCATATAATCCACAGATTTTACTTGCTCATGTTGAAGCAGTATTAAATAGATATAAACCTGATTTAAGTCAGCTTATCACTTATAATGACATTAAGATTAATGTTGCTAAAAGTTTAATTGAGACGCAAAATGAAGAAGTTGAGCTTAGTAAAAATGAATTAAAGATTTTTACTTATTTATTGAATAAGCGGGGAATGATTGTTTCGAGGTATGATTTAATGGATTATTTATGGAATAGTGAAGTTTTTGTCGACGATAATACGCTGACGGTTAATATTACGCGTTTACGAAAGAAACTTGAAGATATTGGTTTAGACAATGTTATTGAAACTAGAAGGGGACAAGGTTATATAATATTATGAGTTTTTTTGCTTATTTGAAAGATAGATTGTTTCCTGTGGTTTTATATATTTTAGTTGTTTTAATAATAACTTTTATCTTATATGTTTTCGAGTATAATTTATTTATTATTTTTGATATTATTTTTTTGTTATGTTTAGTTGGAATTGTTAATTTGTTATATGATTATTTTAGACGTAAAAAATTTTATGATGAATTATTTAGTTTATTAGAAGGTATTGATAATAAGTGCTTAATTCATGAAATGTTAATGGATCCAAGCTTTTTAGATGGTAAATTAGTTTTAGAAGTACTTTATGAAACAAATAAATATAAACTCGATGAAATTGAGAAATTTAAATTAAAGAATAAAGATTTAGAAGAGTTTATCGAAATGTGGGTTCATGAAATAAAAACTCCGTTAGCGTCTATTTCTTTGATAATGGAAAATAATTCTAGTCAGGTTAATAGTGATATTAAAAAAGAGTTAGTTAAGGTTAATGATTATGTAGAGCGAATGCTTTTTTATGCACGTAGTGCAACGGTAGAAAAGGATTACTTGGTTAAACAAGTTCTTTTAGAAACTATAGTTAAAAAAGTTATTTTAAGATACAAACATGATTTTCTTTTAAAGAAAATATCTTTGGACATGTATGATTTGGATGTGGTTGTTAATACTGATACTAAATGGATGGAATTTATTTTAGGTCAAATTATTGGTAATAGTATTAAATATACAAGTGATAATCCACAAATTAGGATTTATACAAAAAGATTTAAAGAAAATGCAATTTTATTTATTGAAGATAATGGTATTGGAATTAAAGAAAGTGATCTTCCAAGACTTTTTGACAAAGGATTCACTGGGGAAAATGGGCGTATGGAATACAATTCAACAGGAATGGGACTTTATTTAGTTAAACAATTATGCGATAAACTAGACCATAAAATTAAAATTGAAAGTAATGGAGGAACTGTTGTAATGATAACTTTTCCAATTGGTTCTTATATTAATGAAATAAAAAAATCCTAAGAAGAAGGAAATTTGAATTTGACAGGGTATGATGATAATAGAGGGAAGATGAGCTAGGCGCCTCCAATGAAAAAAGGGGGTGGTACTATGAAGGAGGAGAAGCATGGAATACCTAGTTATTCTAGCCATTCTTTTGTTTTTACTAAAGGATGCCCCATCATCCGACAACTAGTCAAACAAAAGCCTAGCCGAAGCTAGGCACCACAAACAATTGGAGGTGCCTAAGTAAATAAGCTTTCCTCACTAAATATAATATAACATACTTTGAGTATTTTGACAATATAAAAGATGTAGAAACCTTACGAAAGTGTAAGGTTTTGTAATGAAAAGCAATTGTTAATTTTGATACAACTATCTATAATTAATGGTGGAGGGAAGAAAAATGGAAAAAGTTTTAGAGATTGCAAACGCAACAAAATATTACGGTAATAAAAGTAATTTAACTAAAGCTGTAGATAATATTAGCTTTGATGTCAATGAAGGAGAATTCGTTGGAATTATGGGAGCTAGTGGTAGTGGTAAAACTACTTTACTTAATTGTATTGCAACTATTGATAAAGTAACAAGTGGTCATATTATAATTAGTGGAACTGATGTTACTGAATTAAAGGGTAATTCATTAAACAAATTTCGTCGTGAGGATTTAGGATTTATTTTTCAAGATTTTAATTTGTTAGATACTTTAACTGCTTATGAAAATATTGCTTTGGCACTTACTATTCAAAAAGTAAAACCAAGTGAAATTGATAAAAGGGTTAGAAAAATTGCCGAAACATTAGGTATTACGCATGTTTTACAAAAATATCCTTATCAAATGAGTGGTGGTGAAAAACAGCGTGTTGCTAGTAGCCGTGCAATTATTACTAATCCAAAATTAATTTTAGCTGATGAACCAACAGGTGCACTTGATTCAAAATCGTCAAGACAACTATTAGAAAATTTTGAATATTTAAATGAGAATTTAAAAGCAACAATTTTGATGGTAACACATGATGCATTTACTGCTAGTTATTGTCATCGTATTTTATTTATCAAGGATGGGAAAATCTTTAATGAGTTAGTGCGCGGAAATGATAGTCGTAAGGAATTTTTTGATAAGATCATTGATGTTGTAACTTTGCTTGGAGGAGATTTAAATGATGCTCTTTAAGTTATCTTTAAAAAACATTAAAAAAAGTTTTAAAGATTATGCTATTTACTTTTTAACCTTGATTTTGGGAGTCGCAATATTCTATGTGTTTAATGCGATGGATTCGCAGCAAGCGATGATGGACATGAGTAAGTCTAAAAAAGAAATAATGGATCTTATGAATAACTTACTCGGAGGAGTATCAGTGTTTGTTTCGTTTGTCTTAGGTTTCTTAATTATTTATGCGAATAAATTTTTAGTTAGAAAACGTAAGAAAGAATTTGGAATTTACATGACACTTGGTATGGGTAAAGGCCATATATCAAAAATTTTATTAATTGAAACTTTATTGATTGGTCTTATTTCATTAGTGGTTGGTTTGATTGTTGGAATATTCTTCTCACAATTAATGTCAATTGTGGTGGCCAAGATGTTTGAAGCAGATATGTCTTCGTATACATTCTCACTATCACAAGCAGCGATGATTAAAACGATGATTTACTTTGGTATCATGTATTTATTGGTAATGATTTTAAATGTGTTTGTTATTTCAAGATACAAACTAATTAATTTGATTACAGCAAATAGACAAAATGAAAAGGTGAAAGTTAAAAATCCCATCTTATCAATACTTATATTTACTATTTCAATTGCTATCTTAGGATATGCATATTATAATGTAACTGAAAATATTATGAATATTAGTTTTGATCATTTTATTTTATGTATTGTCCTTGGAATTATTGGAACAATCTTATTCTTTTATGGAGTTTCTGGTTTTGTTTTAAGATTAGTCCAGGCAAATAAAAAGTTATACTTAAAAGATTTGAATATGTTTGTTTTAAGACAAATTAATAGTAAAATTAATACAACTGTTTTTTCGATGAGTGTTATTTGTATTTTATTATTTTTAACAATTACAATTTTTTCAAGTGCGATGAGTTTAAATCAATCTGTTAGTAAGGATTTAAGAGATGTAACACCAATGGATATTCAAGTGTTACAATATACAGATGGTAAAGATCCTAATATTGAGACGGTATTTGAAGATTTAAATCTTAGTATGGATAATTATAAAGATGTAATCGATTTTAATTATTACCGAACTGAATCTGTAACTGTGGAAGCAGCTTTAGGAGAGAAAGTTATGAAGGAAAATTATGATCAGTTTAGGTATCGTAATAAAATGCCAGAAAATTTAATGAAACTTTCTGATTATAATAAAGTGGCAAAACAATTTGGGAATAAAACTCTTTCTTTAGATGCTGATGAATATTTGGTAGTAGTTGATTATGAAGAAATGATAGAGTATCGTAATAAGGCCTTAGAAAATGGAGTTAAATTAAAAATTGGTGATAAAGAGTATAAACCAAAATATGATAAAGTTATAGATGGATTTGTTGAAATGTCAACGAGTCATAGCAATACAGGTATCTTCGTTTTTCCTGATGAGGCTTTAGAAAATGTTAATGTATCTAATAGGGTGATGTTAGCGAATTACAATGCTGATAACAATGCAGAATATAAGGAAATTGAGGATAAATTAGAGGATACTATTTTGCCAAATAATATGGCTGGTAGAAGTAAAACTCAGTTATATGATGCCGCAATCGGAGTTGGAGCAATTGTAACTTTTATTGGATTATATTTGGGGATAATATTCTTAATATCTTCGGCAGCTATTTTAGCGCTTAAAGAATTATCAGAAAGTTCTGACAATAAAGAACGATATCAAGCGTTAAGAAAGATTGGTGCGAATGATGATATGATTAATAAATCGTTATTTAAGCAAATCGGAATATTCTTCTTAGTTCCACTAATATTAGCAATTATTCATTCGATATTTGGAATTAAGTGTGCTAATCTAATGCTTTCAGCATTTGGTAAAAATGATATGCTTATGTCGATTACAATGACAGCCTTATTTATTGTTGTTATATATGGTGGTTATTTCTTACTTACTTATTTATCAAGTAAACGAATTATTAGAGAACAGTAGATAATCTACTGTTTTTTAAATGTTAAATTTGGCATTAAAAAAAGAACTAATTATATAGTTCATTTTTTAATGATTCAATATTTTGATTCATGATTGTAAAATAATCTTCGTTTTCGTTTCTTTGATTCTCAGTTATATTAGTAAGAGTATTCCATTCAATTGTTTCAACATTAGTTCCTTCAATTAAATCTTTAATGGTCTTACTAATTTCTTCATTTTCTTTAATAAAAATGTAATGTATTTTATTATCTTTAATTAGCTTTTTTACATCTTCAATAGTTTTACTAGTTAAGTTGCTATTATTTTCTAAAGAGTAAACTGTTAAACCATATTTTTCAAGGTATTTAAACATATCATGTGAAGCAACAATTGTTTTCGATTCTGCATTGCTGACAGTTTGTTTTATTTTAGCATCTAGATTAGAGGCTTCAACTTTTAATTTCTCATAATTTTGATTAATGTCATTGTTTAAATAATAATTACTAATGTATTCCTTAAATCCTTTTTTGATGTTTTGCGCCATCATTAGGAAATTAGATGGATCGAGCCATAATTCTTCGATGCTATTAGTGTATTCCATTGAAAGAGTAGTATCTAAGATCTTAAGATTTTTGTTATTACTACGTAGATTATTGACATAACCTTTTTCTCTTTCACTTAAACCGGTAAAGATATAAAGGTCAGCATTACTATAATCTTTTATTTGTTTATTTGTTAATTTGTAATCGTTGATATCAACGCCGTCAGGATAGATACTATGAATAGTACTATGATCTCCATATAATCTTTGGGTTATATATTCAACAGGGTAATTCGTTGTATAAATATCGATATCTTCCATGTTATCTCTTTTGAAGCTACAGCCAGAGAGTGTAAATATTAAAGCTGCGGCGATAACTATTCCAAATGTCTTTTTAATTTTAGTCATGTTTATCCTCCTTAATGACTGGATCATATCCTGAGGTTCCCCAAGGATTACATCTAATAATTCGACCAATGGCCATTTTACTACCTTTGAGTGAACCGTAGGTTTCAATCGCTTCGATAGCATAGTTTGAACATGTAGGAATATGCCTACATGCACTGTGCCAAGGCCCTGGGATAGCCTGATATATTTTAATAATTTTGATTAATATTTTTTTCATATTAGCACCTTTTACATTATACTAAAAATATTTAAAAATGTAAAATGATATTACAATCTGATTATTCGCTTTTTATCGATGTTGCTTGATGTTGTTTGTGATAATGGGTTTTCATTTTCTTCAATTGCATCTTTGACAATCTGAAGGATATCTTTGGAAATTCTTGGATTACTCATAATACTGTGATGAGCAGATCTTAGTAGGTGACTTTTAAATGGCTCATCGTAATGTTCTTCGATGGATCTTTGGGTATCTAAGGGGATCATACCATCTGAGATTGTGCCTTCAAATAAAATATCATCGGAAATACATAAACCAATGCCTGTTAAGTCGCCATGCCTTTTAGCTTCACTAAGTGTGTCTTGGTCAATTCTGGTACATATATTTCGATAAGAATTAATAGCTTTACTTGCAGCAATGTTTTCCTTCGAAAAAATATTTTCTAAAAGCGTTGGATCATATAATGCTAAATCGGTTTGTAGGATACCATTGGGCAAAGCAATGTCATAATCCATATGAGAGTTACTACAAATTTTGGTATATCCGTATGTGGCTAGCTGGTAAAGACTTTCAGCTAAAGTTGGATTAGTAACTTTAGAAAAAATAATTTCTTTAAAGGTAGGATAAAGAAGTTTTGGCGAAGCGACAAGTGTTCCTTTAAAGGGGGTGGCAATAGTAAAAAGATTAGTTTTATAATAGCTAGATTTTCTTGTTAAATATTTCAACATGTCAAAACATATAATAGCGCCTTTCGAATGACCAATAACGTTAATGGATTTTATATGAGGTGTTGGTGAGATACTATCAATATAGTGGGCAACAACTTTTCCTTGCTCTCTAAGTGGGGCATCATTATCAACTAAAATTGACTTAACAATAATGTTGTGTTTACTTCTTGCAAAAAAACTAAGTACATCATCAACGTGACTTTTTTTATCTTTCATGAAATTAGGATTTTTAGTATAGTTTTCAACGCGGCATCCTAGACAAAGAATTACATAGTGACAATCATATGAATCATTATTGATAATAGGATCATAGCTAGTAACAGAAAAAGATTTACCTTTGGCTTCTTTGGTATCGGCTTCAGCCCATGAGTTGGTTGTTAAATCCCATTTATAAAAGTTATCTATTTTTCCCATATTTTGACCTCGTTTCATTGGTTAACTATTATATATTATTAGGTGTTTGTAGTCAAATGATCGATTGACAATAAAGGGGGAATGTGCTAGAATATTTTTCATTATTAAGGAGGATGTTCATGGCTAAGTTATATAATGCAAATGTGACACATATTTGTGATAGTTCTAATGGTATTATGAGTTTGTATTCTGCGGGACGAAAAGGTTGTGAAGGTAAAAAGCCGATTGTATTTATTAGAGGTCATGCAGGTAGATTTACGGTAAATACCAAGAAATTTTTAGATAATACTCCGAATAATTATAAATTACTTCGTGAACATGAAGGTTTTTGGTATAGTGATGAAGATCATTACGCTTATATTGTTGACTATGCATATAAAGATAATATGAAAAGAAAAAAAATAGCTTATGACACAAGCCAAATTACTACAGCAACTTTTGCTGATTCAACAATTGAACTTTTTAAAATGGCTGAATTAAATGATGTTGATATGGTTGGAGCTAGTGTTGGTGGGACTGTTAGCGTTTTATGTTCCAAGTCTGATCTTGTTGATAGAGTTAGTGTTGTATCTCCAGTATTACCTTATTCGCCGCTTGCTGATATTTCTTTATTATCTTCAGTCAAAAATGATGGGTTAATGAATTATATTTTATATATGATATCAAGGTTGTATTTAAATCAGGATTTTGGTTTTGTTCAAGACATGGATAAGGCTTATAGAGATCCTTTAGTATTAAAGTCTATGATAGATGCAGAGAAGATTTTTATTAATGCTGGTGATGTTGGAAATTTATATAGAAGAAGGCAGTTTAATAAAACTGGTGATGAAAGATTTGAACAGTATAAAAGAATTCATGATTTTTTTGATTCACTTTTAAATAAAGGCGTAGTTCCGGCGGGTATTATTTTATCTGCTGATGCGATTACTAATCTTACCGGGTTTCCTTCTGATGGAGCGATTGTCACAGATACTGATTATTATGATGAACTAGGTGTTCAATATGAGGTTTCAGATGATGCTTTTCATGCAGATTGTGATCGTTCTGAAATCTTGCTAAAAAGAGCTTATAATAATTTACAAAAGGTTAAAAAAATTTAATCGATAAATATTGGTTAGTTTTTATTTGGATATAACCTTCTAAAAGTCTATAAATTATGATATAATATATTAGGTGATTTGAATGGAATTATTAGAAAAACTTGGAATTAAGCCTAATAATATAAAACTTTATGAAACTGCGTTTTCACATACTTCTTATGCGAATGAAAATAAGACTGAAAGTTATGAACGTTTAGAATTTTTAGGTGATGCAGTTTTAGAATTATTAATGAGTGATTATTTATATAATAGTCTTAAGATTAATGAAGGAGAAATGACAAAGCTTAGAGCCCATTATGTTTGCGAAACCGCTTTATATGAGTATTCTACTAAGTTAGGGTTAAATGAGTATTTAAAACTAGGTAAAGGAGAAGCGGAAAGTGGAGGAAAGTACCGAAAAGCAATTGTATCCGATATTTTCGAATCATTTTTAGGTGCCATTTACTTAGATCAAGGTTTTAAAGTAGCTGAGCAGTTTTTCTTAGAAAACGTAATTCCGCATATTCTTAATCACGAGGTGGATTTCTTTGATGATTATAAATCAGTTCTTCAAGAATATGTTCAAACTGATAAACGAAGTTTAGAATATAAAGTGATCGATGAACAAGGTCCGGCGCATAACCGCGAATTTACAATTGAAGTTATGATTGATGGAATTGTTTATGGTAAAGGAACTTCACATAGTAAAAAATCAGCAGAGCAGAAAGCTGCTAAGGATGCTCTTGCGAAAGCACAGAAAGGAAGATTATAATGGGAAGAGCTTATGAAGTTAGAAAAGCAAGTATTCAAAAAACAGGAGCTGCTAAAGCTAAACTATATTCAATGTATGCTAAAGAAATATATCAAGCAGCTAAAAATGGTGGTGTTGAACTTGAAAGCAACAGCGCTTTAAAAAGACTAGTTGATAAGGCTAAGAAAGAACAAGTTCCAGGAGACATTATCAATAGAGCTATTGATAAAGTTAATAGTGGGGTAGACGAAAGTTATACTGAAACTAATTATGAATTATTTGGTCCAGGTGGTTCTACATTAATTGTTAGTTGTTTAACAGATAATGTTAATAGAAGCGTTAGTAGTATAAGAGCTGTTGTTAATAAATGTCATATTAAAATGGGTGCACAAGGAAGCGTTAATTATATGTATGATCATTTATGTATTGTGAGTTTCAAAGGTCTTGATGAAGAGACAACTTTAGAGGCTTTAATTGAAGCTTCAGTTGATGCTCAAGATATCGAAATAGATAATGATGAAGTAGTTGTTTATGGAGCTCCTAGTGATTTATTCAACATTAAAGAGGCAATTACTAAAGTTTTACCAAATGTAAATTTTGATATTGATGAAATTAGTTATATTCCAAAAGATAAAGTAACTTTATCTGGTGAAGATTTAGAAACCTTTAATAAATTAATAAATATGCTTGATGAAGTTGAAGATGTTCAGCATGTATATCATAATGTAGAATTATAAAAAGACAATTAATTATTGCCTTTTTTTGTTAATGTTTTATCAGTGTTTGGTTTTATATCTCCGCTATCTACAGCATTTACCCATTCTTTTAAGCTTCCTTTGTCAACAGGCGCTCCAATATTGGTGTTATTAATTCTAATATAAGCATATTGATCTTCTTGTTTAAGAGTGTAATCAATATAACTTCTAGCCTCAGTGGTGGTGATTCTGTTATCAAAACTAATATCATAATACTCTTCATGCATTTGTTTTGATTGAGCTTCATTTTTACTCATATCTTCAATAGTAAATATTTCATTAGTGTTTATCTTTTGAATTTCTTTACCTTCTTCATTATAATTATGATGGTTGAAGATTAATGGATAATAGTACCAAGGAAGTCCTATAAATCCATTGTTGGTATTTCCATATATACCTTTTTGTCTACAGGGACTAGATGAATAGATTTTACTATTTTCTGATAGTTTCGAATCATTATTTGAGTTATTATTAGGTTTTGACTTGTTTGGCTCAGTACTAGGTTTTGGTGTATTAGGCTTCGGACTAGTTTTAAGAGTCTTTGAAACAGTAACTTTGGGAGCTATTATAACACCTTTGGCGTAGGCTTGTTATTTTGGAATAGCAATCAGACTTAGACCTAATGCCCCAGTTAAAATAATTTTTATGCCATTAATAATAAATGTTTTATTTTTTTGTTTACTCATAGTAATTCCTCCATGTGTTTTATATTATAACATATGTATTTAGGTGCTTTAAGGTTTTGATATTTATTATACAAGAACATTTATTATAACAAGGCAGTTTTGATGTTTTAAGTGGTTATAAAAATAGTTATTTAATTTTTGCCATTTTGGGTTTTTATCTTTTTTTCAAAGTAAATCTGTGATAAAATGGAGAAGAGATGAAACTAAAGACTGGGAGGATATGATGAGTAAAGTTAATTTATTGCCGGCAGACACTTATATTGTAAAAAATTGTACAATTCTCGATAATGAAAATCGTAATATTTTATTTAAATTATATCAACCAGTTATTGGTAGCGTTGCTATTAATTTATATTTAACTTTATGGAGTGATTTAGATACTTGCCAAATTATATCTACAGAGTATACCCACCATAATTTAATGGTTAAAACAAGATTAAAACTTGAGGATTTATTAGAGGCTAGAGAAAAAATAGAAGCAATTGGTCTTTTGAAGTCATATGTGAAAAGGGGAAGTATAAACAATTACGTTTATGAACTTTATTCGCCACTTGAGCCAAAAGAATTTTTGGAAAATCCAATTTTAGGTGTGGCTCTTCAAAATAATATTGGTAAAAAAGAATATGAAAAGGTAATTCAATTTTTTTCAATACCGAAAATAGACTTAAAGGGATATGAAGAAGTGACACTTTCTTTTAGTGAAGCGTTTGATGTGGCTGATTCTGCTTTTGTTAGTGATAATATTACAAATATTAGAGGGATTAATCAAGTTGATATTATTGTTAATACAAAGGTTGATTTAAATAATATTTTAGGTTCAATTCCTGAGGAATATTTAAATGTTAGGTCTGTCACTAAAGAAGTTAAAGCTTTAATTAATAAATTAGCATTCATTTATAATCTTAAAGAGGAAGAACTTACGGAATTAATTAGAAATTCAGTTAATGAAAAACATATAATTGACAAGGATATGTTAAGAAGAAATTGTCAAAATTATTATACTTTTGAACACAAAGGTGAAATGCCTTCATTGATTTATAAGAATCAACCTGAATATTTAAGAAGACAAGTAACAGATGATTCTAAAATGTCTAAAATGATATATACATATGAAACTACGTCACCATATGATTTTCTATTTGGAAGAAATAAAGGAGTTAAGCCGAGCAAGAGTGATTTATCGATTTTAGAAACTTTATTAATTGATTATGAGTTAACTCCAGGTGTGGTTAATGTATTAATTGACTATGTCTTAAAAATTAACAATAATAAATTAACTAAAAATTTTATTTTGGCAATTGCATCTCAATGGAGGAGAAATAATATTAAGACAGTAGAAGAAGCAATGAAAATTTGTAAAAAAGAAAACAAAAGGGTTAAGGTTGTTAAAAAGACCGTAAAAAAAGAAACTAAACCTGAATGGTATGATCAAAATATCGAGGCTGAAGAGGCTAGCGCAGAAGAAATTGCTAAATTAGAGGCAATGCTGAAAAAGTAGAGGTGAAGTAAATGCAGAAATTATCTGATAAAATGGCTGAGAAAACAAAAGTCAATTTAAATGAAGTTTTAAATGAGGCTTATGATGAGGCTTTAAAAAATGAAAATTTTAAAGAACTTGTGACAAAAACAAAGTTAAAAAGAGATTTTTTAATTAAATACACTTCTACTTTGGAAGAATGTGCAAAGGAGTATGGACATTGTAAAAATTGTCCAGGATTAGCGGCCTGCCATAATAGAATAATAGGCTATGTATATTTACCAAAAATGGTTGAGGGTTGTTTAGAATTTTGTTATAAACCGTGTAAGTATAAAAAGAAACTTGATAAGCAAAATAGTTATCAAAAAAATACGTTTGTGTATAAAATACCCAAAGAAATTAGTGAAGCGTCTTTTGATAAAATTTATAAGAATGATAAAAAAAGATATTCGGCAATTATTTGGCTTACAAAGTTTATGGAACACTATAGAAATGATAGTAAACAAAAAGGTTTATTTTTATCGGGAAATTTTGGTTCTGGTAAAACTTATTTGATTGCAGCAATGTTTAATGAACTTGCGAAAGCGGGAATAAAAAGTGCGATAGTTTTTTGGCCAGAATATTTAAGAGATTTAAAATCATCTTTTAACTCAGAATATAAAAATGAATTTAGAGATAAATACAATGCAGTTAAGAAGGCACCACTTCTTCTGATTGATGATCTGGGTGCAGAAAGCGTGACATCTTGGAGCCGTGATGAAATACTATGTCCACTTTTACAATATCGTATGGATGAAAAATTACCAACATTTTTTACTTCTAATTTAAATTTAGAAGCTTTGGAAGACCATTTAGCCATTACAAGAAATGGTGATGAAATTGTTAAAGCTGGTAGAATTATTTCGAGAATAAAACAGTTATCAGAATATCAAGAATTAATTAGTAAGAATTTAAGAAAGTAAAGTGTTGACAAAAAAGAAATAAGTGATACAATTAGTTTATAAAGGCGAAGAAGAGGACAAGATTATTAAAAAGTGTTTAAAAGTGAGTTTAGGATAGTGGAAACTAAACAAATAACTTTAATAATTACTACCTTGGAGCTGACTTCGAAAGATGTTTCCGGTTAACAGCCGTTATCTAAATTAAGCAATAAGGTAGGATGGTACCGCGTTTATACGCTCCTTGCATTTGTGCATGGAGTTTTTTTATTGTTGAGGAGAAGTAGTATCATGAATAAAAAGTTAGTGAAGCAACAAGGACATATATCAATGAAAAGATTTTTAAGAGACTATGTTAGAATTGAAAACGAAATAGTTATTGATATTTTATCTGGTCTTTCACATCATGATTTGAAGCTTGTGTGTGAAGAGGTATATGGAATTAGGGTTTCAAGGTTACCCTTTGAAGCGGTATGTACCGAAGATATACAATATGGAGATGTGCTTTTGGTATATGATTGTAATCGAAATTCTGCCCCTATAAAAATCCAATGAAAAGTGAAGTAGAGGATTTATTGAACGATCAGCCGATTTTTACTGGCTCCTTTTATGACTCTAGGTTAACTAGAGATGAATATATAGATAGTATTGAGAATATAGCTAGAAATGAGGCTATTCCAAATTGTCAGTTCAGATTAGTTGGAACTTCAAATAAAATAAGTAGAGAGGAATGATAAAAATGATAAATATTAAAGAAGATGAAAGATTAAGTGTTTTAAATCATAGTTGTGCTCATTTATTAGCGCAGGCAGTTAAACATTTATATCCGGAAGCTAAATTTTGGGTAGGTCCAGTTATTGCTGAAGGTTTTTACTATGATATTGATTTAGGAAATGAAGCAATTAAAGAAGATGATTTAGAAAAAATCGAAAAGGAAATGAAAAAACTTGCGAAAGAGGGTAAGAGAATATATCGTAAAGAAATTTCTAAAGAAGAGGCTTTAGAAATGTTTAAAGACGATTCATATAAATTAGATTTAATTAATGAAATGCCTGAAGATGAAATTATTAGTTGTTATACGCAAGGTGATTTTACGGATTTATGTAGAGGGCCACATGTGGAATCAGTTAAGGAATGTAAAAATTTCAAACTGCTTAAGGTGAGTGGAGCTTATTATAAGGGAGATTCTAAAAATAAGGTTTTACAACGTATTTATGGAATTTGTTTTGACAATAGGGAAGATTTAGAAAAGCATTTAGAATTACTCGAAGACGCTAAAAACAGGGATCATCGTAAAATTGGTAAAGAATTAGAATTATTTATGAGTCATGAATTAGTTGGCCCTGGACTTCAAATGTGGTTACCTAACGGAGCAACAGTGAGAACTGAACTAGAGAGTTATATTAGAAATAAGGAAACTAGGCTTGGGTATAATCATGTATATACACCTTCTTTAGCGTCAACTGAATTATATAAAGTAAGTGGACATTGGGATCATTACAAAGATGATATGTTCCCAGTTATGAAAATGGATAATGAGGAATTAGTTTTAAGACCAATGAATTGCCCACATCATATGCTTATCTTTAAAAATAAACTTCATTCATATCGTGACTTACCAATTAGAATTGGTGAGCTTGCTCCTGATTTTAGATATGAAGCCAGTGGAGCAGTTTGCGGGTTAGAACGAGTTCGTCAAATGTGTCAAAATGATGCCCATTTATTTGTTAGACCTGATCAAATTAAGGAAGAAGTAGCAAATGTTGTTAATCTTATTTTAGATGTTTATAAGGATTTTAATATTACAGATTATTCATTTAGGTTGTCTTTAAGGGATAAAAATGATACAGAAAAATATTTTGATGATGATGATATGTGGAATAAAGCAGAGAGTGAACTTCGTAAAGTGTTACAAGAACTTAATCTTGATTTTTACGAAGCTGAAGGCGAGGCGGCATTTTATGGTCCAAAATTAGACGTTCAAATTAAATCAGCTATTGGACATGATGTTACTTTATCGACTTGTCAATTAGATTTTTTACTACCTGAAAGATTTGATTTAACTTATATTGACGAAAAAGGTGAAAAAGCAAGACCAGTGGTTATACATAGAGCTATTTTAGGAACTTTTGATAGATTTATGGCTTTCTTAATTGAAGAAACAAAAGGAGCTTTTCCTTTGTGGCTTGCACCAACGCAAATTAATATCATTCCTGTTAATAATGAGTATCATTTGGAATATGCGAAACAAGTAGAGAAATTATTAAAAGAAAATGATTTTAGAGTTTCTCTTGATAGTCGTGATGAGAAACTTGGATACCGAATGAGAGAAAGTGTAACTAATAAAATACCTTTCGCACTTATTATTGGTGATAAGGAAAGAGATGATTCATTTATTAGTTATCGTAAATATGGGACTAATAAAACGGTAAGTGTTAGTAAAGAAGAATTTATTAACTTATTAAATGAAATGATTAAGGATAAAAAATAGAAATATTCTAATAAAACTTTAGTTAAAAAAATAACTAAAGTTTTTTTGTGAATATTGAGTTGAAATAGT
>CAUERX010000028.1 GCA_959020415.1 uncultured bacterium
CCCAAATAAAGTGAATTATATTGAAATAAGTTGATATGATTTGAAACCGTTTTGGTTACCGGTTTGGTATTAAACGAATTAAATATAGACAAAAAAACAAATGATGTATATTTATTAATTGACTTTATAACTAGCTCAATGACCAGTACTAAAGATTTCAATAAAAAATTAGAACTAACAAAAGAATATCTGCTAATCAAATATCCTGATTTAAGAATTTTTTGTGACAACAATCAAGTATCATTAAATTCTAAACTAGATACTTATAAGGCGTTTCAAAGCGATAAAGTAAATATTGTTCAAGATTTAAAAGTATTTGATAAGATAAATAAAAAAACTATATCTATCTAGTCTCCAAAAAGGGCCAAAATAATTCAAAATAAGTCGAATTAAAACAAACTAATTCGACTTATTTTTTTTATATATGATTTTAAACAATCCATTGACTTATAATGTAATTCCTTGTATTATAATGTAAAAGCAAATAATATGAAAACATATTATATATAGGTCTGCAACTCCCTGATCGTTGGTTCAAATCCAACTAGATGCTCCAAAAGAAATTAACAGGCTTATAGCTTGTTTTTATTATATTGAGGTGTTTTATGAAAATAACATTTAAAGAAGTAGACGCTAATAATAAAGATTTAATTTTAAATATTAAAGTTGATGAAAGTCAAAAGTATTTTATTGATAGTTTAAAAGAGTGCTTAAAAAGGGCTGATAAAAACTCTGAGTTAAATCCTTTAGCAATATACGATGGTGAACTATTAATTGGTTTTGCTATGTATGGTTTTAAACAGAAATTATTTGGTAATAAGAAAATGTGGATTGATCACTTTATTATAGACAAAAAATATCAGGGCAAAGGTTATGGAAAAGAAGCTTTTTTATTACTTTTGGAACTAGTTAAAAGTAATAAACACAACGAAATATTTTTAAGTGTTCATCGAAAGAACTATTCAGCAATTCACGTTTATGAAAAGTATGGATTTGTTTTTACCGGTAAATATAACAGATATTTGGAAAAAATCATGGTTTTAAAATATTAATTTAACGAGTTTTTTAGCTCGTTTTTTATGTTACCACAATAAGGGAGTTGCAGTCCCTTGCCTTAGATTCAAATAAAAAAAGAACTAAAATTAGTTCTTACTTAATTTTCATGTAAATTTAAAATTTTATATGATGGTTCTTTGTATTTTGATATATCAAATGTTTCAAATATTTCTCTCATTCTTTTTGAATTTAATTCACTAGTATATTTACCATATACTCCTGATGAAAAAATAGCTGGCGATTTACAGAAAGCATAATATCTATTAGGTAAAGACAAATTATCATAGTCATAATCTAAGTAAATATAACCGTTCATCGAATTAAACAAATGCCAATTCCCATTTAAAAATATTTCTAAAAATGCATGGCCTTCTATACAATCATAGTCTTCGCTTTTCATTTGTAATTTTTTTACCCAGTCCATTTTAGCAGACTGAACAATCAAAGTTCGAATTCCTTTAGCTTTAATATAGGGGCAATTAAAGTAGCGGAATCTATACAGTCAGTTAATACTTTATTTTCAGCAATTTCTTCAGCCATTCTTTCAAAACGTTTGTATTTTTTCTCTTTATCAGGTTTAAAGTTATCCATTATATACTTATATAAAATTTTTATATCATCAAATGTTTTTATATTAGGCGTAGCTTTTATAATCTTATTTAAAGATTCTCCGAGGTGGTGCTGGACGCCAATTAAAATAAAATCGTTAACATTAGTTCTATCTATCTCGCATAGTTTATTTAATCTTTCTGAATCTTTAGCTTTCATTACTTTGCCAAAGTTTTTTAATGATTTTTCAACATTGATATCATATATTCTATTAAATTTTGTGTGTAAACCTGAATTTGGGTTATTTATTACGGTTAAATATCTTAATTTACCAGAATTATTTTCTATAACTCTTTGTGAAGCTTTATTTCTCTCATCGCATGATATAAATAAATTCTTTAATCCGTGTTCCTGACATTTTTTAATAAGTAGATGACAAGCTAAAAACCCAACACCTTGACCTTGTTTATTTCTAATTATGCCATAACCAATATGGCCACCATATTTAGACATGTCATAATCATTTTCAATATTGATTCTAATGCTAGAAGTACCAATAATACTGTCATCTTCCATTATCCAGTAATTAATACAATTATAGTTACAGGTTTCACCTTTTTTTCTTTTCGCGCACCATGTCAAATACTTTGGAAGGGTTTCTTTGGTACAAAATTTTCATTAATTTCAGTCCATTTTTTGTTATAGTCTTCAATTCTATCGGCATCAGTTATATCTGGTTCTTTTAAATATATATTCATGAACTACCACCTTTCCAAATTTAATTTATAGGATTCTTGTATATTTAAATTATACATTGTTTTTCTTCTTTTTAAACATTTATTTGCGTTTCGCAAAAAATAAAAGTCCAAGAAGGACTATGATTATTAATATGATTAAAGCAATTATAATATTTAAAATAAATTGTAAATTTTCTATGTTTCCATTAGCAATTATTTCTAGCACTTTATCCCCTACTTTTATATCATTATATCACAAAAATTAACTTGTTGTTATATTTTTGGAAGGATTTTGTTTTTTTAATATAGAATTAATTAAAAATAAATAACAAAAAAGCCCTTGATAATTCAAGAGCCTTTTAATTATTAAAAATAGCAATGCAAATTTTTATTTATCGCGCAATTTAGCATTAGTTTTTTCTTCAACATTTTTAATAATGTTTTCAAAAACAATATTCACTTCTTCCTCAGTTAGTGTTTTATTTGGATCTTGGAAGGTTAATGAATAAGCAATTGATTTTTCATTTTCTTTAACATTCTCACCTGTATAAACATCAAATACTTTAATGTCAGTAAGTAAACGTCCACCAGCTTTTTTAATAACATCTTCAAGAGTTTTTGAAGAAACTTCTTTATTTATAGCAAAGGCCATATCTTTAACAATCCCTGGATACTTTGGTGCAGCTTTAAACTTAATTGGTTTAACTTTTGTCATTAAAGCATTAAGTGATAACTCAGCTATATAAATATCACCTTTTGTAACTTTTGGATGAACTTTACCAATAATACCAATTGGTTTTTTATCTAGTAAAATTCTAGCACCAATACCTGGATGAACTTCGGGAAGTGCTTCAGCTTCAAAAGTATATCTATTTTTAAAGCCAAGGTAATCCAAAATGTTTTCAATTATACCTTTTATTAAATAGAAATCAACTTTAATCGTTGCTTTACTCCACTCATTTAGAATATAATTACCACTCATTAAAATAGCAATTTTGCTTTCTTCTTCGTGGTTAGCATCATATGTTTTACTAATCTCATAAAGCATAATATCATTTACTTTTCTAGCTTTATTATAATCATAAACATTTAAAAGTGAAGGAATAAGCGAAGTTCTCAAAACTGATTTATCAACACTCATAGGATTTGGTAAAACAGCGTTTTCTTTACCTTCATATTTAAAAGTTTTAGCCATAGTTGGTGAAGTTAAAGTATAAGTTTTACTTTCATTTAACCCTAAAGAACGAAGGCGTTTAGAAATTATCTTACGATATTTAACATCACCGATATACTCTCCTTTTTTTATTTCACATTTTGGCAATGTTGAAACTAGATTATGATAGCCATATAGTCTGCCAACCTCTTCAGCGATATCATTAACATTAGGATCGACGTCTAATCTTCGAGATGGGATCATCGTAATGAACTTACCATCTTGATATTCAAATTCAAAATCTAAGCGATTAAGTTCAGTTCTGACATCATCTTCAGTTAACGTAATTCCAAGCATTGAGTTTATTTCATTAACCGTAAATGTGGCTACTTTAGGGGTTTTATCTACTTTATCATGTTTAACGGTACCAGATAATACTTTAGCACCAGCATATTTTTCTAGCAAATGACAAGCTCTTTCAATAGCCTTTTCAGTATATTCATAGCTTAAGCCTTTACCGTAACGAATTGATGCTTCGCTTCTTAAATCTAAATTAGCAGCAGTATATCTAATACTTACACTATCAAAAATAGCACTTTCAATTAAAATAGTTTTGGTGTTTTCAGTAACTTCTGTTTCTTCACCGCCCATAACACCAGCAATACATACAGGTTTGTTGCCATCGGTAATAACAATATCTGAAGTTTTTAATGTTCTATCAACACCGTCTAAGGTTTTAATTTCCTCGTTTTCTTTAGCATCTCTAACAATAATTTTATCACCTAAAGCATCTTTATCGAAGAAATGAAGCGGCTGACCATATTCAAGCATAACATAGTTAGAAATATCAACAACATTATTGATTGAACGCATTCCATAGGCATTTAATCTTCGTTTTATAAACTCTGGTGATGGTCCAATTTTAACATCTGTAACCATTTTTGCTAAATAGTATGGACATTTTTCAGTTTCAACTTTGAGTTCAAAATGATTTTCTATATTATCTTTAATTGGATTAGTATCTTGTTTTGGCAAAGTTACTTTACGATTTAGGATACAAGCAATTTCATAGGCAAAGCCAATGTGATAATAACAGTCATTATTACGATGTTTATGAATATCTAGTTCGTATAATGTATCATCTAAATTAAGGAATTTTATTGGATCTTCCCCTATTTTAGCACTGCTATCCAATTCTTCAATTCCACGATTATAAGCTTCTTCGGTTTTTTCTTCTAAGCCAAGCTCGTATAAAGCACAGATCATACCGTTTGATTCAACACCACGGATTTTGCTTTTTTTAATTTCAAAATTACCAGGTAGGATAGCGCCAGGAAGCGCAACTATAACTTTTAAGCCAGCTCTAATATTAGAGGCACCACAGACTATTTGGGTAGTTTCTGTTCCAATGCTAACTTCACAAACATGAAGATGATCTGAATCAGGATGCATTTCGCATTTAATAACTTCACCAATGATTAAATTATCAATATGATTGGTAATTACTTTTTCAACATTAATACCAGCTTCGGTAATTTTAATGGCTAATTCTTTAAGATCTTGATCATCAATATCGATATAGTCTTTAACCCACTCTAAATCTATCATTATTTGGCCTCCTTTCGATCGAATGTTTTTATTTCTCTAAGGTCATTAGTATAGAAGATTCTTAAATCATCGATACCATATGATTCCATGGCTAATCTTTCAGCACCGAAGCCGAAAGCAAAGCCGCTCCATTTTTTTGGATCATAACCACAGTTTTTTAAAACGTTTGGATGAACCATACCAGCTCCTGAAACAGTAAGCCAACCAGTATTTTTACAAATACTACAGCCTTTACCTTTACAACTGTGGCAGCTAATGTCCATTTCAACTGATGGTTCAGTAAATTGATAATGGCTTGGTCTAAATCTTGTTTGACAGTCTTCGCCAAAGAGTTTTTTTGCTAAAACATCAAAGGTTCCTTTTAGATCAGACAAGCTAACTTCTCTATCAACTAACAGCCCCTCTATTTGCATGAATTGGTGTGAATGAGTAGCATCATCGTTGTCACGTCTATAAGTTTTACCGGGACAAATCATGCGAATTGGTTTTTCCCCCTTACCTTCAAGCATTGTTCTAACTTGAACAGGAGAAGTTTGACTACGCAATAAGATTTCTTCATCTTTTAAATAGAAAGTATCCTGAGCATCTCTAGCTGGATGACCTTTTGGAATATTTAGTAATTCGAAGTTATATCTATCTTCTTCAATTTCTGGTCCATCTACTACATCGTACCCCATTGACATAAATAAATCTTCAACTTCTTCAACAATTTTTTCAACAACACTTGGAGCTCCCGTAGGAATTTTGGTACTTGGAAGAGCAATATCAATACTTTCACTTTCTAATTTTTTATTGAGTAAATTTGTTTCAATTGCTTCTCTTTTTTCATCAATCATATTTGTGGCTTCAGTTTTAATTTTATTTAAAGTAGCACCAAAAGTTTTCTTTTCCTCTAAAGACAGGTCTTTTATTTTTGATGATAATTCAGCTATTGGTCCTTTTTTACCTAGATATTTGGCTTTTAATTCATTTAGTGCTTGAATTTCACTAATTTGATCAATTTCTTGTTTTAATGTTTGTAAAATATTTTCTAATTCCATATTTTTTCCCTCCTTATATATAAAAAATCACATCCTTAGATAAGGACGTGATTGACGTGGTACCACCTTAATTCGTAAGCTTTTGCTTACCTTAACAGTTATAACGCACCACCGGTATATCTTTGCATATACAGCTTATCATACCAAAGTGAATTCATAAAAGATTATTTATTGGCCTTCCACCTTTCGCCAACTCTCTATTAAATAAGGGCTTTTATTACTACTCTTTGGTCATTGCTTTTAAAAAGTATAAGTAAATTATAACACAATTATGATATTTTTCAAGTTTTTTTAAAATAATTTGACGTCACTTTAAGATATTGATAGAATACTAAACACAAAAAGAGACTTACTACAAGAAAAATATCGAAATGTCTGATGACATTATCTTTAATCCTGATTATATTGAATTACAGCGTTTAAGAAAAAAACTTAATGTAGAAAATTTCAAGGCATGTAAATACAAAAAAAATAAAAATTTTTTATTGGTACTGGCTGGCATAAATGCTTCATTAACAATTTTTGGCACGGCAACTAGCGGGCTAACAGCTATTACGCTTTTAAGTTCTTTAGTATGTACCTCTAGTATAATGGTGGCTAAACGCCACGCAGTGCAAATGATAAAGTCAAAGGATGAAATGTCTAGAATTTCCTTTGAAACAATTAAAAAATCAAGCCAATTTACAAATCAACAAGCTCAAAAGCAAAAGATAAATGAACAATCGTTAAACTTGAGAAATGTTGATTATAGTTTAGATGATGAGTTTTTTCTAGGTCCAAAAGATCAACAAACTACTGATGATACTGAAAATACAAATGATGTTAGCGAAAGCTTAGAAGATAATAGTTACGTAGAAACAACGGCTGAGTCATCACTATTTGAAACAATACCTGGAGCTTTCAGTACTGATACTTATTCAAATGATGGCCCAACACGTTGCCGTAAAATAGGTGCGAGAAAAAAGGTACACCCTAGGTCCAGAAGTAATTAAAAGTCATTAATCATGACTTTTTTTATAAAATTATTTTTACTATTTTAAGTATGCTTTTTCATTATAAAAATATAGTTATATAGGTGATATAAATGAAAAAACAAAAACTATTTTCAGGGAATTTAGACATTAGTAATTATTTTGAAGGATTATACTACAAGCAAGTAACTAAAGATGGCAAAAAAACTATATCTATAATATGCGGAATTAGTACGACAACAGAAAATCCCCATGCTTTTATTCAAGTAATTGAAAATATACGTAACGAAAGTTATTATGTAACTTTTAAACTTGAGGAATTCGATTTTACTGATGACTATATGAAAATAGATAATAATTATTTTTATAATGATAAAGTTATTTTAAATATAAATAAACAAGGCTTAAAATTAACAGGAAAATTAATGTTTAATGATTTGACGCCATTAAAGGCTTCGCTTTATAGTCCAACTATTATGGGACCATTTTCATATAAAAAAATGGAATGTAATCATGGGATTATAAGCTTATATCATAATATTAAAGGATATTTAATATACAATCATCACAAAATAAACTTTGACGATGGAACTGGCTATATTGAAAAGGATTACGGGACTTCTTTTCCAAAAGACTATGTTTGGTTATCTTCGACCAATTGTTCTAATCCAAATTCGTCATTTTTCTTTTCAGTTGCTCGTATACCCTTTTTAAAAACAGCATTTAAAGGTTTTATCTGTGTTTTATTATATAAAGGTGAGCAACTAGTCTTTTCAAGTTATTACTTAGGTAGGTGCAAAAGCGAGGTTAAAGATAATAAAATATATATTGAAATAAAACAGAGTAAATATAAATTAAAGGTAACTAGTTATTATAATAGTGGCAGTGTTTTATATGCTCCAATGAAAGGTCAAATGAGTAAACAGATTAAAGAAAGCTTAAACGCTAATATTGAAATCGAATTGTATAAGAAAGATAAATTAGTAATCAAAGATACATTTTTAAATGGGGGTCTTGAAATTGTATAATAAAAAAACTAACCAAAGTTAGTTTAAGCGGCTTTTTGAGCCTCTATAGTATTAGTTTTCTTATTGTGATACTCTGCTCTAATTTCATTAAAGTCTTTAACTACTGAGGGAATGTTCCCGGCATCAGTTTTATCACGTGACTCTTCTGGAAAATACATTGGACTAAAATAAAAACTATTTGGTGAGTAGTAAGCTACGCCAGGAAATAGTCTTGCTAACTGTCCTTGTTTTTCAAAAGGGTTGGTTGGTAAATCACGTTTTCTATTTTCTAAATCATTATTTATATCTAAAATGAATTTTTCAATATTTGTGTCTTGCATATTATTTTCCCTCCGCTTCAATCATTGCCCTTATTACTCTTTTAGCGTCATTACTGAAATAAGCATCAAATAAGGTATCTTCACCGATTGCTTTACTAATTAAGTTGGTAATAATAATTTCATCAGTGAAGAAATTATTATCAATATCCCCAACTAAATAATTAGTCATTATTTCGGTATAACCTTCATTTAAAGCGACTAATGTATCATCCTCGTTATTAAATCCATAATAATTATCTTTAGCGGTTATAACTCCAAGAAGTGAATGCATAAACCAATGTTTAGCATCACAATCTTCAAACCTACCTAAGTTGATAAGAATTTCATTAGTATGTGGGTTATATTTACACGGAAGTTTAACTAAAAACATACTCTCCCGCTTGATGACTAGAGTTTTTAGCCTCTCATTAAGATTAGTTAAATCGATATTTCCAAACTTATTGTGGAAAATTTCGATAAGCTCCATGAGGTTATTTCTAACTTCTGGAGTAAGACTTTGATTCTCATTAAGAGTGTTCTTAATTGTTTCGATCATAATCCAATCACCTGTTCAATATTATAACACAGCCACTAAAAAATGTATATAAAAATTTTAGGAAGATTTTATTTTTTTACAATTACTTTACTTTTCGATAATAAAAGACTAAAATCCATAAATTTTTAGCCTTTATAATACACTAATCACCAAATATGTCAAATATTTCACTAACAAAAGATTCCTTTTTCTTTTTTTTACCATGTGGATAACGACTATCTTTCAGATAATTATCTTCTTTATAATATTGCTCTTTATAATTGTTTTCCTTATAATATTGTGGCGTTTCTTCCTTATAGTTATTTGCTTTATCTAAGATTTTGTCTAGTTCCCCACGATCTAGCCAAATGCCACGGCACTCTGGGCAATAATCAATTTCCACACCATTTCTTTCAGAAATTGCTAAAGTAACATCTTTACAGACTGGACATTTCATAGTTATTCCTCCTTTTATTTATACACTCCCTAATATTAGTATATCAAAAGCCTTTTAAATAAGCAAATCTGCTTCAATGAAGGCTTTTTTGTTGACATTTGACAGTTATTTATTTAACAGTGCCTTAACATTTGCGTTAAAAAGTAAAATATTATATAATTATTTAAGGTGATATAAATGAAAAATACTTTTTTACCAATAATTTTAGGTACAGACGCTAACGCATATGGATTAGCTCGTTCATTCTATGAAGAGTATGGTATTAAATCATTAGCGATTGGAAAGGCATCACTTCGTGAAACGAGGAAAAGTAAAATTATTGATTTAAAAATATATAGTGACCTTGCGGATAATGAATCTTTTAAAAGAATTATGAAGGAAATTGGTGAAGAATATAAAAAAGACTATGATAAATTGATTTTACTTTCGTGTGCAGAATGGTATACAGATTTAATTGTTAATAATAGAGACCTATTAGAAAATTATTTTATTTTGCCTTTTATGGATAAGGGTTTAAAAAACGCTCTAGAAGATAAAGAATCTTTTTATAAAATATGTGAAAGATATGGATTAGATTATCCACAGACCTATATCGTAACTTACGAAAATCAAAATAATCTTGCTCTACCCTTTGATTTTCCAGTAGCTATCAAACCGGCTAGCAGTACAGATTATTCTAAGGTTGAATTTAATGGTAAAGAAAAAAGTTATAAAGCTAATAATCTTGATGAGCTAAAAAAAATAGTTAATAATATTTATAGTTCTTCGTATCGTTCTAATATAATTGTTCAGGATTTTATTCCAGGCAATGATGATACCATGTGGGTTATGAACTGTTATTCAAATAAAAATGGTAAAGTTAAAATGATGTGTTTAGGACATTGTATTTTAGAAGAACATACACCTTATGGAATTGGTAATTACAAGGCTTTAATATCTGATGGAAATAAAGAACTATACGAAAAAATTAAAAACTTTTTAGAAGAAATTGGCTATATCGGTTTTTCTAATTTCGATTTAAAATACGATAGTCGTGATGGTAAATATAAATTATTTGAAATAAATATCAGGCAAGGAAGAAGTAGCTTTTTTACAACTGCTGCTGGCTGTAATTTAGCAAAATATTTAGTTGATGATTATATTTTTAATAAAAATGATGAAGTTGTTTATAATTACAACAAACATTTATGGTTAGCAACCCCAAAAAGTTTACTAAAAAAATACGTTTATAATAAAGATGCTCTAAATGAAGCTTTAAAGCTAATTAAATTAAAAAAATATTCTTATACTTTAAAATATTCTAAAGATTTTAGTTTATATCGATATTTTTGGATAAATAGAATATACATGAAAGATTATAAGCTTTATAAACTTTATCCACCGAAGGATGGTGATTAATTTGAAAGATTGTTTAGGAATTATTGGCGGTGTTGGTCCTTTAGCAAGTAGTTATTTATATGAAATGATTACTAAAAATACAAAGGCAACCTCGGATCAAGAACATTTAGATATAATTTTGCTTAGTCACGCAAGTATTCCTGATAGAACGGCTTATATTTTAGGCAATAGTGATGAAAACCCTTACCCTTATTTACTTGAAGATTGTAAAAAACTAGAGAAAATGGGGGCTTTAATGATTTCCATTCCTTGTAATACTTCTTGTTATTTTTATGATGATCTTCAAAAAGAAGTTAAAATTCCAATAAGTAATATTGTTAAAAATACAGTACAATATGTAAAGGATAAAGGATATAAAAAAGTAGCTATATTAGCAACTTTAGGTACACTTAAATCAAAACTTTATCAAAGCGAGTTAGAACACTACAATATCGAATACTCTACCCCTTATCCAAAAAAGGTTATGGAGGTTATATATAACTATGTAAAAAGCGGCAAAGATGTTCCTTTAGATTTATGGAACGAGATTACTTTAAACTGTAATGTTGACGCTTTTATTCTCGGGTGTACTGAACTTTCAATTTTAAAAAAGAAACTTAAGCTTGATGACAAGTTTATCGATCCACTTGAAATTGAAACAAAAAATATTTTAAATTTTTTTGACAAATAATTAGGAAGGATGCGTTACTATGTGTGGTTTCTGCGGATATGTAAATAGAAAAGAAAAAACTAAAGAAGATATTAAGAAAATGACTGATGCGATTGCTCATCGTGGACCGGATGATGAAAATTATTATATTGATGATAAAATTGCAATGGGTTTTAGAAGGTTAAGTATTATCGATCTTAAAGGTGGCAGACAGCCGATGACTAATGAGGATGATAGTATGGTTATCACTTTTAATGGGGAAATTTATAATTTTAAATCTATTAAAGAAGACTTAATTAAAAAAGGCCACATTTTTAAAACAAATGCTGATACTGAAGTTATTTTACACGGTTATGAGGAATATGGAACAGGTATTCTAAGTAAACTACGCGGAATGTTTGCTTTTGTAATCTGGGATAAAAAGAAAAAAGAATTATTGGGAGCTCGTGACCACTTTGGTCAAAAACCCTTCTACTATTGCAATATGAATAGTACATTTATGTTTGGTTCAGAAATTAAAAGTTTCCTATATCATAACGATTTTATGAAATCAGTAAATAAAACTTCTTTAAAACCTTATTTAACATTTCAAACTTCAGTTTTAGAAGAAACATTTTTTAAAAACGTTTACAAATTACTACCTGGGCATTATTTCAAATATGATTTTGAAACGAATAAAGTGGTAACTGAAAAGTATTATCAAATTAAATTTGATGCTGAAAATCAAGACTTTGATAAATTGGTCGAAGAAATTGATAAAACTATTACCACTTCAATTGATACGCATTTAATTAGTGATGTTCCAATTGGCGCTTATTTATCAGGGGGAATTGACTCATCATATGTAGTATCTTATTTAAAGCCAGATAAAACATTTTCAGTAGGCTTTGACTATCAAAATTTTAACGAAGTTCCTTACGCGAAAGAATTATCTGATATGCTGCACATTCAAAATGTCAGTGAATTGATAAATGCTGATAATTTTTTCGATAGTTTAGATAAGGTTCAATACTATGCTGACGAACCAACAGCTAATTTATCAGCAGTACCACTTTACTTTCTATCAGATTTAGCAAGTAAACACGTAAAAGTTGTTTTATCTGGTGAGGGTGCCGATGAATTATTTGGCGGATATCCATTTTATAAGGAAGATGATTTGCTAATTAAATACCGTAAAGTTCCTGGCTTTATTCGTAAAGCTTTGAAAACTATCGTTTCCCCTCTTCCAGAATTTCATGGGAAAAACTTCTTAACTAAAGGCGGAAGTAAGGTAGAAGATTATTATATAGGTAACGCATTTGTTTTTAATAATCGTGAGGCTAATAATATTTTAAGTGATAAATATCAAAGCAATATTACTTTTCAAAGTATTACAAAACCTTACTATGATGAGGTTAAAGGTAAAGATGATTTAACTAAAATGCAATATTTAGATATGCACTTTTGGTTACCTAATGACATATTGCTTAAAGCGGATAAAATGAGTATGGCAAATTCATTAGAACTTAGAGTTCCGATTTTAGATAAGGAAGTATTTGCTTTAGCTAGTACAATACCAAGTGAATATAAACTTAGTCATGGAACAACTAAATACATTTTAAGAAAAGCGGCTTCTTCTAGAATTCCTGAAGCTTGGTACAAAAGGCCGAAAAAGGGATTCCCAGTACCAATTATTAAATGGTTTAGAGAAGAAAAATATTATAATTTGGCTAAAGAAACATTTAATAGTGACTTTGCATCAGAATTTTTTGATGTTAAAAAGTTAAATAAAATGTTAGATGAGCATTATAGTTGTAAAAAAAATCACTGCCGTAAGATTTGGACAGTTTATGTATTCCTTATTTGGTATAAGACTTTCTTTATCGATTTTGATAAAAGCGTAGCTTAGGCTAGGCTTTTTTGTTTTAACTTGACTTTTTATGTTTTTTCACTATAATAACTACTAAATATGGGGGAACTTATGGTAAATATTGCTTATAATGAAATGTCAAATTTAAAGGTAGAAGCTGATATCAAAACAGCTTTTTCAAAGCGGCCTAAAATTGGTCATGGAATAATTGATACTTCTTATTTTGCAGACAATAATCAAATATATATAAATACAAATGATCAAACTAAAGAAATAACATCTGGTATCTCTGGTGGTGACGTTTTAACTGTTGCTAGCAGTGGTGACTATTTACTTGACTGCGTCTTACATGGAGCTAATAATATCGTAGCCTATGATATTAATGATTTTCAATATTATGCTGCTTGTTTAAAGTTATGGGCATTACAAACACTAGATTATGATGAATATATTAGTTTTTTTACGGATCGTTCTTCTGATAAATTTTTATCTTCATCATTATTAGAAAAAATTATTGAGCCCTTTATTAAGGAGCCGGCTTATAAGTATTGGGATACCTTTCGCACCTACAGGCAGCTCGAAGAAAAACAATCTGATGCGTTATTAAGAGATGGTATCCCTGCTGATATGGTCATTAAATTAGTTATGGAACTTGAAGAGATTTTTGAAAGTAATCCAAACGCTAAAGGAGATATTGAAGCTTTATTTAAAAATCAAACTACTTTTATTCAAGGCTCTTTATTACGATCTAGAGATTATATAGCAGCTCGTACTATTCAATATCCTGAGGTTAATCCTAACATTATTGGTCACACGAGTTCAAAAGAAAACTTTGATTTAACTAAGAGAAATTTAAATGGTGTTTTAATTACATTTAAAAATAGCGACTTACTTAGTCTTCCTGCGAAACTTGCCGGTCAAAAATTCGATATAGCTTTTTTATCAAACATCCCATTTTATTTAGATGGCTATGAATTATTTACTAGCATAGATAATCTCCAAAACAATCTCTATGATGACGGGTTGGTTTCTTACTACTATCACAACTTTAAAAAATCATGGTTCGAAAGCGGAAGAAAGGTGCCTGATTTTATTCCACCTGAAAGCACTGAATGTATTCAGTATGAATATGCTATTGGCGAGGCCTTGGCGGCTTATGATTTTCTATGTTCTTCTGGTTTTAATGTCGAAGTCACAGAACTAGAAACTACGTCTTCGGTATCATCTAAAATAAATATAGAATCTGATGTTAAATGTTTAGTAAGAAAAAATGTAACTTAATTGTTACATTTTAATATGTTTAGTTTATGTAAGGCTCTTGTGCAAGCAACATAATAAAGTTTACGATCATTTATACTAAAACCATTATCATAGATAATCACACTATCGAACTCTAGTCCTTTAGCACTATATACTGGAAGAATGTAAAGTTTTATTTTATAATTATTTATATTTATTAATTCATTAAGCTGATATTCAATATCTTTGTTTTCACATAGAATGGCAATTGATTCCAAATTTTCTTTGATACTCATTTTTATTAATGTTTCTAGTTTACCTTTTAATTCTTCTTTAGTTATATTAGTTATATGTGGCTCTTCGCTATGACGATTTATCATATTGACGTGATTTAGATTTAAAATAGCGTTACAAAAGTTAGTTATCTCATAACTACTACGATATGTTGTCATAAGTTTTAGTAGTTTTACTTTGCCACCAATAATCTCTTTAACCTCATTCATGTTTTCATAATTGACCATGGCAGTTATTGCTTGATTTGGGTCACCTAAAATTGTAAATTTAGCTTTACTATAAAATTCTCTGATTAAATAATATTGCATTAAATTATAGTCTTGGGCTTCGTCGACAACGACATGTTTGATATCACTCCTACCAACTAAACCTTGGAGTTTCGCTTTGATATAAAGATAGATAATTCCATCATAATATTTTAAGCCTGGGCTACTTATTTCCTTGATGGCAAACGCTTTGAATGTTTCTATTGCTATATGATATTTTTCACTAACAGCCTTTAGAAATTCTGGTTCATGATACATTTCTAAAACTAAACTTTCAATATCATTATTATAAGTAACACTTTTTTTTATTATCGACCCATAGCCTTTGGTTCTTTTTTGATGGGTATTTTTATATTTGTTAGTAACATTGTCAATAATTTTTTGAACTTTTATTAATGGTTTGTGGCGACTATAGGTTTCATTGAAATCATTTTCACATTCTTTTTTACTTAAAAGCAACTCGTCATTAACTATTATATCTTTGAATCTTATTTTACTAATTACTCTTTTTAAATAATCATCAACTAAATAAATAAAATCATTACTCATCTTTATTTCCATGACTCTTTTTTCTAAATTATCTTTGGTATTATGATATCTTTCAATTAATTGTGAATAGTTTTCAACATCTTCATATTCTAACATCTGGTTTTCCATGAATTCACTGAAGATCATGCATGGGACATTATCTTCACCAAGTGATGGCAAAACTTCGGAGATATATTCACTAAATACTTTATTTGGTGAAAAGATAATAATGTTTTTATTATTTATATAATTACGATATCGATATAAAATGAAAGCTATGCGGTGAAGAGCGACTGATGTTTTACCACTTCCGGCAGCGCCTTCAACTACTAAATTATCATAATCAGTATTTCTAATCACTTCATTTTGTTCTTTTTGAATGGTTGTGACGATGTCTTTCATTTTTTCAGATGAGTTATGACTTAAAGCTTCTTTCAGCATTTCATCTTGAATACTAACTGAACTATCAAAGGCAAATTCTAAATTGCCATTTTCTATTTTATATTGTCTTTTTAAATTAATAATACCTTCGATAATTCCTTCTGGGGCTTCGTAGTAAGCTTTACCTAGTTCATAATCATAATAAAGTGATGATATGGGTGCGCGCCAATCATAAACATAGTTGTTATACTCAATATCACTAACTGATGAAAGACCAATATAAACTTGGGTTTGCCGATCTTTTTCTTTGAAATCGATGCGGCCAAAATATGGATTTTCATAAACTTTTTTAAATTTATTTAAGTTTTGATAGAAGTATTTGGCTTGTAAATTAGAGCGTTCAATATCAGATGAGGCAAATTCTATTTCAGCTTTATCCATACCGCCAACGTTTTGCCACATTTCTTTTTGTTCTTTAGTGATACTTTCACTTAATTCTTTGTGATCTTTTTCTAATTTAGTAATTTTTTCGTTTACTAATTTTTGAACAAGCTTTAGATAACTTTGTTCTTCTTTTAAGTCTTTCTGGGTAAGACTCATTTTACCACCCTCCCTACTATTTAATTTTGTTATTTTAATTCAGTGAATTTCTTTCATCCCCCCCTTTACTAGTAAGACGCAAAAAACTAGTTATTTAGTAACTAGTGGGTATCGTCTCGGTGCACTTAATTGTAATTCAGGGTATTTCCCTTATGCCTCCTATAAATATATGTAACTTTTGTAAGTCTTTTCCATTATAATCCTTTAAATATTTAAAAGTCAAGAACTTTGTGTTTTATTAAAGAAAAAACTTTAGTTATTTTTAACTAAAGTTAAACAGTTTGACCAATTTCTTTTATGTATACACTTTCTTCATTATCAATTAATGCTTCAACGATTTGAGTTTCTAGTTCATCTTTGATAACTTTTCTAATTTTTCTAGCGCCATACTCTTCGTAATTTGATAGTTTTGCTATTTCAGTAATTACTTTTGAAGCTAATTTTATCTCAATTTTTTCTTTATATTTTTCTTTTAGATCTTTTATTTTTAGATTAATTATTTTAATAATATCTTCTTCCTTCAAATTATTAAAGGTAATAACATTATCTACTCTATTCATAAATGGAATAGAAAATTTATCATTTAATTTTGTTTTAACTTTGTTTTCAGAATTAAAGCCCACATTAATGTCATGGAAACCAACATTTGAAGTCATGATAATAACTACATTATCAAATCTAACAACATTTGATTTACTATCTTTTATTACCCCTTCGTCTAATACCTGAAGGAATAAGTTAGTAATATCTGTGTGAGCCTTTTCGATTTCATCTAAAATTAAGACAGAATATGGTTTGTTTTTTATTTCTTCTAAAATATTAGTATTATCATCATAGCCAATATAGCCTGGAGGCGCACCTACAATTTTGCTAATACTGTGCGCTTCACGGTATTCACTCATATCTAATTTAATAACATTTTTTGAACCTACTAAATTATCACCGAATAATTTAGCTAGTTCTGTTTTCCCCACCCCTGAAGGACCACAAAATAACATTGAATAGCACTTATCATTAAGTCCTAATTTTATTTTCTTTGCAATGTTACACACAGTTTTAACTGCTTCATCTTGACCAATTAAATTGTGTTTAATTAAAGTTTCGGTTTGTTTAATGATAGCTTTCTTTTCATTTAGTAATTCATAAATAGGAATACCTGTTTTACTATGAACTACATTTGCAACATCCATTTTTGTAACTTTTTTGTTATTTTTTTTATAAAGTGTGAGTTCAAGATTATTAATTTCATTCATCAATTTGAATTCTTCATTTTTATATTCAGACGCTTTATTAAAATCATTATCAATAATTGCCTGTTTTTTAGATTTAATAATCTCTTTTAATTTTTTATTATACTCTTTATATTGAATAAGTTTTTTACTTTCTTTAAGACTTGTTTTAGCGCAGACTTCATCTAAAATATCAATAGATTTATCTGGTTGGTTGCGGTTATAAATATATTTTTCTGAAAGGTTAATAATTAAATCAATTATTTCTTCATCAATTGAAACCTTATGATACCCCTCATAGATTTCTTTTAAATTCATTAATATTTCTTTAACAGTCTCTTTAGTTGGCGCTTCGATTGTTACCTTTTGAAAACGTCTTTCTAAAGCACTATCTTTTTCGATATATTTTTTATATTCATCAGTAGTTGTAGCTCCAATACATCTTAATTTGCCACGAGCTAGTGCTGGCTTAAATATATTTGAAGCATCAATTGCCCCTTCAGCTCCACCTGCACCTACTAAAGTATGAACTTCGTCAATAAATAAAATGATGTCGTCATTTTCTTCAATTTCTTTTAAAATCTTATGCATTCTTTCTTCAAATTCACCGCGGTATTTAGTTCCAGCAACGCTTGTTGCCATGTCTAGGCTAATAATCCGTTTGTTTTTTAAAGCCATTGGAACATCGCCTTTGATAATCATACTGGCTAATTCTTCAACAATGGCCGTTTTTCCAACACCGGCTTCGCCAATTAATAATGGATTGTTTTTGGTACGTCTTGATAGGATTTCTAAAACTCTTTTTATTTCTTTATCACGGCCAGTTACGGGATCCAAATCGCCATTTAAAGCTTTTTTATTTAAATCAACACCTAGTTCTTCTAGTAATAGTTTTTTAGAGCTTTGTTTACTAGTTAAGCGATAGCTAAAATCATTATAAAGTTCATCGATATCGATATCCATACCAATTAAAACTCTAATGGCAACACCCTCACCTTCCTCTAATAAACTTGAAAAAAGATGGTTAATGGTGACGATACCATTATTATTTTCTTTCGCATCTAAACTGGCATTTTCAATAATTCTCTTTAACAAGGGAGTATATAAAAAATATTCACTTGGTTTTGAGCCTTTGCCAATTATTTTAATTATTTCTTTTTTAAACACCTCATATGTCAAATCGTATTCTTCTAATCTTTCTGTGATTTCATTATCACTTTTTAAGATAGCTAATAATAGATGTTCAGAAGATACATAAGGATGATTTAAGTCTTGCATTTCTTTTTTTGCTACAACGAGAGTCTTTCTTGCTTCTTCTTCAAAATTGCCGAACATATTTATCTCCTTTCACTTATATTCTATGTTTATATTGAGCAGATATCTATTGTTTTAATCAACAAATTTTTTGAAAAATAAAAAAAGGAATTTATCCTTTATTTTATAGTATATGGGTTAGTTTCAGTACCACTTCCTGATAGTTTAATATCTGATTTTAAGAAAAGAACAGGTCTGACTTGATAAGAAGTTGTAGCACTATATCCACTAACACCGCCTTTTATATTATTAAAATATGCACTCACTGTCTTTACACCAGAAATTTGGTTAAAGTTTGAATAACTATATCCATATGAATTAATTGTCCAAGTCTCTTGTTTATTTTCATCTAACCAGTTGCCATTTTCTAATATACATGGATAACTTTCACTACGTGAGGTGTTGGTATTTTTACATTCACTATTAGTACTAGATCTTAAAAAGTCCGTAATATTCATAAGTCCAATTTTACCATGCCAAACTCTTGTTTTTTCAGAAGCGATCTCTTCTTTTATAAGAACATCAGTTCCTAAAGTTGGTCCATTATAAAAATCATGATTTATTATATATTTTTTCTCTTCATTAAGAGTACTATAATATTCATTATTTAAATAGATATTTAAAGTTGAATCTTGACTTACTGTTCCTTGATAAGATCCATTTATATATTCATCACTTACTGCTGCCCATGCATTACACCCCCAATATTTTGTAATGCCTGCAAAAGTATTATCTCTATTACAATA
>CAUERX010000029.1 GCA_959020415.1 uncultured bacterium
TGTTATTTTTTTTTTTTTTATATTCCCCCCCCCCCCCCCCCCCCTATTGTCAACTATTTCAACCTTTATTTCAACAAAAAAACTTTAGTTATTATTCTAACTAAAGTTGGGTGGGGTTATTATTCGTTACTAAATTGGTAACCTTATTATAAATGTTAATGCAATATCTGTTATAAAGAAAACTATAAGTAAAAAAGTTATAAATTTTGGGATTTTTTTAACAAAATTATCTAAAAATGGTCTAATGACATATATAAAAATAATACTCATAACACTCCACAATAAAGCAAATTCCAAGCACACATACTTACCAAAATTAAACTTCATATCTGTATAATCCCAAAAAGAATATCCAAAGAAAAATTCAATTAATATTCCACCAAGCCATTCTAAGCCAGTTAATAATATTGTCAATACGATACAAACTATTATGGTTTCAATAAATCTATTCATATGTAAATTTTTAAACATTTTTTCCGAAATCAAAATTATTAAAATTGAAGCAATTCCATAAATTGGTGTCCATGGTCCATATAAAAAACCACTTTCTGCATTGGCACCAATCATATATCCAAATAGCATTTCCATTACATAACCTAAAATAGAGTAAACAAAAAAACAATTAGTCCAGTACATATAATCACCATTATTAATATGACCAAACTAATTGTTTTTTAAACATTAAATCTAAAATAGCAAATATCGCCATCTTGCATGACATACTCTTTTCCTTCAAGTCTCATGCGCCCAGCTTCTTTAACTTTAAGTTCACTGCCATTTTTTTCTAAATCAACAAAGCTCATAACCTCTGCTTTAATAAACCCTTTTTGGAAATCGGTATGAATTATTCCAGCACACTCTGGTGCTTTCATTCCTTTTTTAAAAGTCCAAGCCCTTACTTCGTCAGGACCAGCAGTTAAAAAAGTTTCTAAACCGAGTAAAGAATATGCGTTTTTAATAAGCTTATCTAATCCGCTTTCATCAATACCCATTTCTTTTAAAAATTCTAATTTATCAGTATCATCTAACTCCGATAATTCAGCTTCAATTTTTGCACATATAACTACAACCGAAGCACCTTCCTTAGCTGCAAAATCTCTTAATTGATTAACATAATCATTTTGAGTATTAATTTCATCCTCATTAACATTCGCAACGTATATAATTGGCTTTATAGTAAGCAAGTTAAAAGGTTTTAAAATTCTTTTCTCGTCTTCAGTCAAATCTAAAGTTCTTACCGTTTTATTAGAAAGTAAAGTTTCTCTAACTTTTTCCAACAATTCAGCTTCTGCCTTTGCCTCTTTGTCATTAGCAAGTTTTGCTTTTTTGCCCATCTTACCGAGCCTGTTTTCCACAACTTCTAAATCAGCTAAAATAAGTTCTACTTCAATTATTTCAACATCTCTGATCGGATCAACATTACCAGTTACATGCGTAATATTACTATCATCAAAACATCTAACAACTTCACAAATAGCATCTACTTCTCTAATGTGTGAAAGAAATTTATTTCCTAAACCTTCACCTTTTGATGCTCCTTCCACTAAACCTGCAATATCTGTAAATTCAAATGTTGCCGGAATAGTTTTTTTAGGTTTATATAATTCCTCTAAAAAATCTACTCTTCTATCAGGAACCGTTACCATTCCTACATTTGGCTCAATTGTCGCGAAAGGATAATTTGCCGCCAAAATACTTTGTTTTGTAATTGCATTAAATAAAGTTGACTTACCAACGTTTGGAAGACCAACAATTCCTGCTGTTAAACTCATTTTCATCACCAATATATATTATACTATAAAAGCATTTATTTTCAAACAAAAAACGACATTAAGTCGTTTATAATAAAATTGTTAATTACATTGTAGGATAAGTTTCTGGCCCAATTGGAATACCAATAACAAACCATCCAATTACAATTACTATCCACACAATCGCAAATAATAAAATTGTCGGTAACAGCTGTTTTAAAGTTCCAAACACTGTAATTTTATTGGTTTCTTTATCATTATACTTTTCCAAAAATGCAAGCATCACTATAAAATAAATAAAGAACGGTGTTAAACCCTTACCAACACTGTCAGCCGCTTTAAATACGAATTGTGTAAAATCTGGAGTAATATTAGCCTTCATAAATAAAGGTACTAATATGGGTGCAGCAATTGTCCATTTAGTAATAGAATCTGGAATTAATAATGACATAACAACAATTATCAAAAACATTGTTACAATTAATGGAATTCCTGTAAATTCCAATCCACTCATAAATGAAATTAGCCAAGCACCTACAACTTCACCTAAATTTGTCCAAGATAGAATACTAACTAATAATGAAACAAAGAACATAAGAACAAATAAATAACCTAAATTATCAAATTCCTTTGATAAACCAACGCTAAATTGATTAGTATTAGTAATATTTTTTGAAATAAATCCATATATTCCTGAACAGATCATCATAATAATAAGTAACATAAAGATAAAGGCATCAACAAATGGAGCATTACCACCTAATAATTGAGCTACAAAATCTTTCTGATCTAAATCAAGTAATAGTCCACTTCCCGGGAATCCAGGAATAATCATATATATAAATACTAACGTTAAAATAACAAAAGCAATATTACTAAAAATTAAACCTTTTTTTGAAATAACCAACTCGTCTTCCTCTTGGATAGAATCTTTAACTTTTGGCTTTAAGAACGCCTCTATGATGATAGTACCTACTATTGTTAAAATCAGTGTACTAGCAATCATTACAAACGAATTTGACCAAGCATTAAAAACATAATCCTTATCGACACTTACTGTTGCCGCTTCCTTAGTTAATAATCCCAATTGGAAATCATCAAAATTAAATACTAAGCCCGCACCATAACCTAACGTTATTCCAATAAATGCTGTCAAAATTCCCAGAACCGAGTTTCGTCCTAAATATTGATAAATAACAGCCACAAGTGGAACTAAAACAACATAACCATATTCCCCAAAGAAAGAAGAAATAATTCCAACAAATAAAGTAATAAAAGTAATAATTGATGGTTTCACCTTTCTAAATTTAGTAAATACTGCTTTAAACAATCCACTAGCTTTACCAATTGAAATAGCCATCAAAGAAATAATAAGTAAAATTAAAGGTTGAAAAGTTTTAAACGCTTGAACTGGAGAACTAAATAAATATTTAAAACCTTCTTCCGAAAATATACTTCTAACTGTTGTAACTGATGTTTCTAAAGTCCCATTAGCCACTTTTGTAACTTCGCCTTGTGCACCAAATGCTGACGCAATTGCACTGACAATAATTATTACCAAAATCATCACAATAATTGTTATAACTGGACCTAATAAGAGTTTTTTCTTTTTCATGTTTTCCTCCTACGCCTACTTTTCTATAACCTTTTTTAACTTTTTATTAAATTCAATACGTGGAAGCATAATACTACGACCACATCCTAAACATTTAATTTTAATATCAGCCCCAATGCGCGTTATTTCCCACTCGTTGTGACCACAAGGATGTTCCTTTTTCATTATTACTTTGCTTCCGAGTTTATAATCATGATTCATTATGTACCACCACCTGTGGAAATGGAATCTCAATTCCATGCTCATCAAATGCTATTTTAACAGTCCTATGAACTTCACGCTTAAAGGCAAAATCCATCATTGGCTCACAATCAGCTATAACTCGATAAATAATAGCATTTTCATCTAATTTTTCAACACCTAAAATTTGAACATCCGAAGTTAAATAAGGGGTTTTTTTACTTAGATCCTCACAAACTTTATGCAAAACCTCTTCAACCTCATCTAAATCAGAATTATAATCAACAGCAATATCCACAATACATTTCGAAGTTTGTGTACTATAATTTATAACTTCGTTAACGTTTCGGTTAGCAATTGTCATAACTTCACCACTATAAGCTCTAATTTTTGTATTTTTCATGCCGAGTTCAATTACATCACCTCGGAAAGTTCCAACTTGAATGTTGTCACCAACATCAAACTCATTATCGACAATAATTGAAAAACCAGCTAGAAAATCCTTTAAAATATCCTGCATTGCAAGTCCAGCTACTACTCCAACTACTCCTAAAGAAGCAACCAAAGCTTTAGTATCAATACCCCAAACATTTAATAAAGTTAAAATGGCAATAATAATCACAATATATTTAACAATATTAATAATCAAGTTCATAATTGTTACTGATTTTTTATGAACCCCATATTTAGTACTTGCTTTAAACATCTTCACAATAATTTGCTTAATTAACAAATATACTAAAACAGCAATTATTATTATAAAAATTGGTGATATTATTTCTTTAGTTAAAAGTTTTTCTAACATACAATCATTCCTTTATATCTAAAATTTCCAAAATTCGATTTAAATCAGCTGTATTAGCAAATGAAATTTCAACTTTTTTATCTTTTATTTTTACCTTTGTATCTAATTTATCACAAAGCAATTCTTCAACATATTTAAATTCGCTTGTTCTTTCCCTTTTTTGAGCACGCTTACGAGGCGCACTAAGCGAAGCTTTTTCAACATCGCGAACTGGTAATTTGTTTTCCACAATATTATGGGCCATTTGAATGATTTCTTCATCATCAGAAAGTTTACTAAGCACCCTTGCATGACCCATCGTTAACTGGTTACTAGCAATCATGTCTTGTACTTCATTGGGCAATCTTAAAATTCCAATAATATTTGTTATATGACTACGACTCTTACTAACTCTTTTTGCAAGCTCATCTTGCGTAATATTAAGTTGTTCGATTAATTTTTTATAGGCCTTTGCCTCTTCCAATGCATTTAAATTTTCTCTTTGTAAATTTTCAAGTAACGCAATTTCTGCCATCTTATCATCAGAAAGCTGACGGATAATTGCTGGAATAGTCTCTTTACCAGCTAGTTTACTAGCGCGAAGTCTTCTTTCCCCCGCAATTACTTCATATCCTTTAATACTTTTTTTAACAATAATTGGTTGAAATACACCATTTTCCCTAATTGAGTTAGCTAGTTCTTGTAAAGCGGCCTCATCAAAAACTTGTCTTGGTTGGTATGGATTAGGTCTAAGTTCCTCAATATTTAACTCAATTATTTCTTCACCAGGAGTCTCTTCATAAATTTGTTTTTCAAACTCGCTAACGTTTTGAACATTTAGATTATCTAAATCAAATAACTGTTCTAGGCCTTTGCCTAAAGCTCTTTTTTTATTTTCCATTACGACTAATCACCTCTTTAGCTAAATTTATATAAGCTTCTGCTCCTCTACTTTTCGGATCATAAGCAATTATTGGTTTTCCATGACTCGGTGCCTCTGATAATCTAACTAGTCTTGGAATAATTGTATCATATACTCGTTCCTTGAAATAACTCTTAATATCCTGAACAACCTCTAATCCTAAATTTGTTCGATTATCAAGCATTGTTAGTAAAACTCCCTCAATATCCAATGTCGGATTAAGCGTTTTTTGAGCTAACATAATTGAATTCAAAAGTTGCATTATTCCCTCAAGCGCAAAAAATTCACATTGAACTGGAATAATAACTGAATGTGCTGCTGTAAGTGCATTTGTTGTTAAAATTCCTAGAGATGGCGGACAATCAATCAAAATATAATCAAACATTGTCTCCGCTATATTCAAATGTGCTTTAAGTTGAACATTTTTAGAAAAAGTTGGATCCATCCTTCCTTTTTCCATAAGTTCGATATCCGCTCCAGCTAAACTAATAGTTGCTGGAATAATATAAAGATTTCTAAATTTTGTTTTGATAACTACATCTTTTAATTCCGCCTTCGAAGTTAATAAATCATAAACGCTATTTTTAATATCGCCCTTTTCAATTCCAAGACCGGTAGTACTATTGCCTTGTGGGTCTAAATCTATCAAAAGCACTTTTTTGCCAAGCATCCCTAAAGACGCCGATAAATTAATACTAGTCGTGGTTTTACCTACACCACCTTTTTGATTTACTAATGCTATTATCTTTCCCATCTATACCACCATTTTCTATAATTATAGCTATCTATATTTTAACATAATATGACCTAGAAATCTATGAAAATTGCTTTTAAAAAGAAAAATACAAGGAACTATTCTTGTTTTTAAAGCCTTCCCTTGTATAATTATTCATTTTTATTAAATTTTTCGAGCATTGCATCATACTGTTTATATAAATATTGAACACCATTTTCTAAAAAGAAATAATGTTTAACATAAAATACTAAAAATATCAAAAAAATAACGACCACTATCATGAATAATGGTATGACCATACCAATAAATACAGCTAGTAATAAAAACAGTGCATAGCTAAGCGTTACTATCAAATGTACTAAACGTTCATGCTGAAAAAAACCTATTTTAATTAAATGATTATCAATCATTTCCTTTGTGATTTCACTTTCTAAATTTTTATCAATCATTTCTATATATTTTTTTAAATACTCTTTCATATTTCTTACCTTCCTTATAGTATAATTATAATACTTTAATTTTAAAATAACAACTTTCTTGAATATTTTTTTAAATCATTATATAATTAAAATAGAGAGGATGATATTATGGAAACAATGGAAGCTATAAATAAACGCACATCCGTTAGATTTTTTAAAGAAACGCAAATTACCAAAGAGGAGCTAAATACCATACTACACGCCGGAAAACGTGCTCCAATCGGTATGAAAAAATATGGTGAAATGCATATAACCGTCATTCAAAACAAAGAAATTTTAGAAAAATTGGATAAAGCAATTCAAGAATATACAGGCCAAAGCAAAAGAAGAATTTTTCATGGTGCCCCTACCGGAATTCTTGTTTCAGGTAAACCCACAGATTATGCCTATATGGAATATGACAATGGTGCTTGCGTAATTGAAAACATGATACTTGCCGCTACTGATCTAGGCCTTGGTAATGTTTATATGAAAAGTATGATTCCTTTTTTAAACGATAAGCCCGAATATATTAAAGATTTAGGTATCCCAGAAAATTTTATTCCTTTAGCAGGCTTAGCAGTCGGCTACCCAATTGAAGAGCTGCAAAGAGAACCAAAAGAACACGATATTGAAGTTAATATAATATAAAAATTCCCACTTAGGGAATTTTTACTTTATAGGGATCTTCTTTTGTACCTGTTCCAGTTAATTTAATATCAGACTTTAAAAATACTGACGGTCTTATAAAAGTATGATCCGCACTCGCCGCGTTTGTACATACAGCTCCTACTTTCCCTGAATCTACATTTCCAGCTATACCAATACCTGTAGTAGCAGTAGAAGAATAATTATAAGGATTAATTGTTCTCCACCAAATATTATCATCTAGCGCCAAATAATTTTGATCTTTACATACCGGATTTGCCCTTGAACTTCCTATAGAAACGCACGATGCGTTCAAAGTTGCTTTCATATAATCCGTAACATTGATTAACCCTACCTTGCCTGACCATTTCAGCGCTTTTTCTGATTGATAAATTTCTTCAATAGTCTCATTTTGATTGTTCCAATTAACAAACCCCACATTAAATGAATAATCCGAAATCAGCTCCGTTCCATTCAAAGAACTATAGTATATTCCATTTAAATATTCATTTAAACTACTATTTTGTAAAACTGTTCCCATTATTGTTCCGTTAGTTACTTCACCACCATTTTTAGCCCAAACATTACATCCATATATCAAATCAACACAATAAGTGTTTTCACTTGCTAAGCGATAATTGCTTCTATCAAACGCCATTGGTTCTGGAAGCACTTCATTTTTAACAATTTTTAAACTATCATCTCTTTCCACAGACACAATTCTCCACAATTCATCATTAAACATTATATAATTATTAGGAGTACCTCCTCGATAAATATATCTTCCTTGTTCGTAAGTATCTAAATATAGTCCATCTCCACTTGTTACTATATTCTTTTTTAATTGCCATGCCGCATTATAATCTTTTATATTTCCTTTCGCTGTTAAGGTAATATTCGTACTAAAAGCAGCATAACCCACCGTCATAATTAATAATAGACAAATAGATAAACCTACTACCATTCTAACTTGCTTTCTATTCTTTCGTTGTCTTCTCATCTTATCAACTACTCCCCATATCATCATAATTATAACGAATATTCCGTTTTTATTTAATTAATCTTTTTCTTCTTTCTGTTTTCCCTTTTTTTTTTTTTTTTATTTGGTCTTATTATACCCCCCCCCCCCCCCTGTTGTCAACTATTTTAACAAAAAATATCGACAAAAAAACAGAGCTTAAGCTCTGTTAATTCATTATGCTGATTTTTTATCAAATCCATATTTTTGGTTAAATTTCTCAACACGGCCAGCTTTCTTAGTAGCGCCTTGTTTACCAGTAAAAAATGGATGACATTTGTCGCAAACTTCTAATTGTAACTCAGGTTTATTTGATTTTACTGTGAAAGTATTACCACAAGCACAAGTTACTTTAGTATCCGTATATTTTGGATGAATGTCCTTTTTCATAGTATCTCTCCTTCCGCCATGACAAAATTTTGCCATAGAAATTCAATGCCTTTATATTGTAACAGATAAAACTATAAAAATCAAGAGTTTAACAATGTTTTATTTATTGCCCCAATTATCTCCCCTGATATTGCTTTATATCCCTCTGTTGATGGATGAATATCATTTTCATTCGGCAAATATTGTGGGTTTTCCTTAAACATTGTATCAATTTCTATATAAATAACATCGTGATCATCACATACATCTTTATATTTTTTATTTAAATAACTAAATATATCATCAGTATTTTTACTATTTAAATGAGGATAAGGATTATAATATCCAACTAAAACAATATCTTCCTTGCAATACTCTCTCATTAAATCAAGCAATTTATCTAAATCCTTGGAAAGCCCGTCAATATAATTATATATATGTTCATAATCCAGAGCCTCTTCAATATTTATTTTATTTAAAATGTCATTGGCCCCAATTGATAATGTTACCAAATCAGCTTTTATTAAAGCATTTTGGATCGTTATTTCCTTGTCACCGTTTTTAGTCTTTTTATTATCTTCAATAGCCGTAATTAAATCAGTAGTCCTATACCCATTTTCAGCATATTTATCCACATATGTTTCCAATAAATCTTTTTCTCTTAAATAATCCCGAACATTTTCTGAATACCCCTTTACCTTTTTACCATATGCCCCCTCACCACTTGCTAAAGAATCACCAAGCGCTAAATAATAAACTTTTTTATCCATATTGCATAGATAAATTAAAAAAACAGTTAAAACAATTAAACCAGAAATCAAAAACTTTTTCATAATTCACTCCCCAAAAAAAGTAGAACTTAATCTACTTTAATTATATTGTGAATTTATAATTTTATACATCTTCCAAATCAATTTCCACGCCAACTTTTCGAAGTTTTTTAATAATGTTTTCATAGCCACGAAGAACATGTTTTACTTCTTTAATAGTCGTTTCTCCTTTAGCACATAAAGCTGCTAAAATCAAAGCCGCACCAGCACGTAAATCTGTTGTTATAACCTCGCCAGCCTTAAATTCAGTTGGCCCTTTTATCGTAATTGTTTGACCGTCTACCACGATATCCGCTCCCATATGAATTAAATAAGGAACATTCTGAAATCTATTTTCATATATTTTCTCCGTTACTGTACTTTCGCCATTAGATAAAGTAAGTAATGAAGTTATCGGTTGCTGAAGATCAGTTGGAAAGCCAGGATAAATTTCAGTCGTCACATTAATTGGTTTTAAATTGTCAACTTTATTAGTTAAAACATAATCCTTACCAATCTCAATATCCGCTCCCATTTCTAATAATTTATCAGTTAAACTAGCAAAATGTTCTGGAATAACCTTGCTTATTTTTAAGTTGTTTCCTGCCATCACACCAGCAATAATATAAGTTCCCGCCTCAATTCTATCAGGAATTGTTTGAACTTTGCCACCACTTAATGGAATGCCGCCTTCAATAGTTAAAACATTAGTATCTTTACCAGATATTTTAGCACCCATACTATTTAAAAAATCAATAACATTGCCAACCTCCGGTTCTCTAGCAGCATTTCTAATTGTTGTAACTCCTTCGGCTTGAGTCGCAACTAATAAAATATTAATTGTCGCTCCCACACTAGCAAAAGCTAAATCAATATCAGCGCCTATTAATTTTTCAGTATCAATAACATATTTATCACCTTCATTTGTCACTTTAGCTCCAAGCTTTTCAAAGCCAAATAAATGCAGATCAATTGGTCTAGCCCCAATTGAACAACCACCTGGAAAATACATCTCTGCGTGTTTAAATTTGCCAAGTAAAGCCCCCATAAAATAAGAAGAGGCCCTTAGTAATTTAGATTGTTCTAAAGTAATTGGTTTATTCACTAAATTAGTTGAATCAATAAGTATCTTATCGCTTTCTTTAGTAAAATAGGCTCCTAAATAATTAACAATTTGTTCTAAAGCATTAATATCTGAAATATCAGGAACATTAGTAATCTCTACTTTATCTGATAATATTGCAGCAGGTACTAACGCCACCGCACTGTTTTTAGCGCCCCCTATTTCAATTGTTCCGCTTAATTCATTACCACCGTTTATTTTTAAAGTTTTCATTCTATCACACTCACTATTATTAATTTATGACTTTTACCCAATTTGGTGTCTTTAAGTAAAATCACTAATACCTATTATACACTATAAGATAAACATTTAACAGAAAAAGAATTGTCACAATTTATTATTTCAATATAAAGTTTTAACCTTAGCAAGTATCATCTTATGATCACTTACCCCTGTATCTACTACCTTTTTACCAGTAACCGTCCAAGCATCAGGAATAAACATATGATCAGTAATGCGTTCATGACCAAACATTTTAAAAGTTCCACCTTCAATATCCATATGCCTTAACCCATAGTTACTCATTTCCTCTTTAAATTCCTCAAAATATTGAACTTTTTCCGCACTAATTTGACCATCATCACTCAAATATTCCAAAGTATTAAAATCACCAGTAATTATCCGTGGTCTTCTTGTTCTTGGGTCCTCTTTTAAAATAGATGACAATACCTTTAATTGTTTTTTTCTAGTATAACGAAGTACATTATCTAAATGCAAATTAATTATTTCCAATCCAGATTCTGTAATTACTGAAGTCATAATTCTTGGACACCAAGATAATACAAATTTACTTCCAACCTTATCTGGCGAATTAGATAGCCATCTCGTCTTAGAAGAAACCTTAGGCAACCTAGTAATTATTGTACATAATTCATTACCTTGCCGTGGATCATCACCATACCTAGCCAAACCATTAAATGAATAATCTGGTAGTTCTTCTCTTAATATATCGCGATAACCAAACGTCATTTCCTGCGCGCAAAAAACATCAATTTCATTGTCTCTGATTATTCCAGCCAACTTTCGTGGCATTTCCTCATTTAGTGGTTTATAATCATTGTGAACATTTAAACTAGCAATTGTTAAATTATGCATTTTATCACCTCATATAGCTTTTATATTATAATTAAAATAGCTAAAAAAAGCAAGGAAAAAGGCCTTATTAAAATCTAAAACCTTCAAGCCTTATTAACTGAACCTAATAATTTATTTATACTACTAATTTTATTTTTAATTGCTTCTTCTCCCGCTTTAATTATTTTCCTTGGATCATATACAAAAGCATCCTCTTTCAAATATTCACGGACAGCCTTAGCCCAAACGATTTGCAAATCAGTATTAATATTTATCTTACATATCCCACTTTTAATTCCCTCCAAAAGCATATCGTCAGGAATTCCTGATCCACCATGTAATACTAACGGAACATTAGTTAACTCACTAATTTTTAAAGTTGTCTCAAAATCAATATGAGGGGTGCCCTTATATATTCCATGAACACTTCCTAAAGCTGGGGCTAAACAAAAAACACCAGTTTCTTTAACTAACTTTTCGCATTCTACTGGGTTAGCATATATTCCTTCTTCCCCGTTTTCACCAACTTGCCCAAGCTCCGCCTCAACCGTTACTCCATAAATTTCTGCATATTTAACTACCTCTTTAGTCAAACGTATATTTTCTTCTAAAGGTAACTTTGAACCATCAAACATCACAGAAGTAAACCCTGCATCGATGGCTTTTTTACATGACTCTACGCTACTGCCATGATCTAAGTGTAATGCTACCGGAATATCAATTTTAAGCTCACTTATTAAATCATTGATAAGATTAACTACCAATCTAAAACCACCCATATAAGAAATTGCACCCTCAGATACTTCCATGATCACTGGAGAATGATTCGCCTCTGAAGCCTCTAAAATAAATCTTGCCCATTCTAAATTATTAACATTATATGCCGCAACAGCATATTTTTCTTTTTTTGCCTTCTTTAAAATTTCTCTCATTGACTCCATATCATCACCCTACACCAATTGTAACTATAAAACACCAAAAAAGCAATTATCGTTGATAAATGCTTTACATTTATATGACATATATTATACCAATTATGATTAAAATCGCACCGCCAAAGATTGTTGAAATTTTGCCTATTGATTTTTTAATTTTATTACCTAAAGACAAACCAATAAAAGTAAAAGAAGCACTACAGATTGCAAAAACCAAAGCAGAAAGTAAATAGTTTTCGCTAATATTAGTAAGAGTTAATCCAACTGAGAAACTATCTAAACTTACAGCAAAAGCAAATAAGAAAAGTTCAATAGTTTTCATCACTTTCAAGTCTTCCTGCTCCTTGAAAGACTCATATATCATTTGAATTCCAATTATTAATAAAACTGCACAGACAATTAAACTAGGGTTTACCCTAAGAAAACCTAAAATTGCACCACCAACATGCATGCCAATTATCGGCATAAAAAAGTGAAATATACCAACTATGATCGATAATAAATAAACCTGTCTTTTCGGAATACCCAAAGTTCCATAGGCTAAAGATAAAGAAAAGGCATCCATACTTAAACTTACGGCAATTGTTAGTACTAGTAATAATTCCATATTAGCCTCCTATAAAATTTTATTACTAGGATAACTTAATATGCCTACAAATATTTATCAATTAACTCTTTAACAATTGACTTATATTCTACATCAGTATTTTCATCAGCTTCAATTAAACATAATGGTGGAAATAAAACACACCACCAATTATCACCTTTACCTTCGCCGAGCGTAACTAATAAAGATTCATAATAACCTTCCTCGTATTTAACGCCTTTATATTCCTTTTCTGGAAAATAATTAGACCCGAAATTAACTTGATAATTCTTATCATATTTTTCGCGTTGTAAAACATCACCGACTTCTTTTTTTACTGATTCCAAGTTTTCTTCAATAATTTCTTTAGCATCCTCACTGTTCTTTGCATCTTTTAATAAATTATACATTTTTACTTCTAGTGTATCACGAACTTTACCTTTAACCGCTTGGTCCTCATCTGAGTTACTGTTAGGAACAACTCTAATTCTAATTGCGTCATCTGGTATTTCTAAATTTTTAGCCATAACATCAGAAATAAAGAAATAAAATATTCCAATACAAATAAGTGCAATAATTGTTTTCTTCATAAAAAATCCACCCTTCTATTTAATAGTGGGCGGGTATTTTAAATTTTATTCACTTATGATAATTTTCATTATTATTTATTTTAAAAGTTCTATATATCTGTTCAAGCAACACAACTCTAAATAATTGATGAGGAAAAGTCATTTTTGAAAAAGATAATGCATAATTACTACGTTGTTTTACAGTATCATCCAAGCCGTAAGAACCCCCAATAACAAAAGTTATATTAGAATTATTGATTAAAGTTTTATCTATTAAATTAGAAAACTCCAAAGAAGATAAATTTTTTCCACCTATTTCCAAAGTAATAACATATTCGTTATCTTTAATGTTTTTTAAAATACGTTCACTTTCTAATTTTAATGCCTTATCAATTGTTCCTTCATCGGCCACTTCGACTATTTCTAGTTTTGTATATTTTGATAATCTCTTACTATATTCTAAAATAGCTTCACGGTAAAAAGCTTCTTTAACCTTACCAACACAAACAATTTTAATCATATAGTTATAACTTCCGTTCTTTCTTTTTGTGAAGCAACTACAACCTTTGGTGGCTTTTTATCACATTTTTCATATGTCTTATAAAAAGCTTCTAATGCTTTATCTGGATCATTATTGTGTTCACTAAGATGGGCTAAAACAACTTCTTTAGTTTTTTCCGAAGTAAACTGTGCTAAATAATAAGCACAATCTTTATTAGATAAATGGCCTTTGTCGCCTAAAATACGTTGTTTTAAATGATAAGGATATTTCCCATTCATCAGCATCTCAATATCATGATTACTTTCCAAAACATAAACATCATGATTTTTAAGTTTATTATAATTACGAATATTAATATACCCAGTATCTGTCATATACATAAGTGACTTGTTGTTAGAAATAAATATATAACCATTAGAATCAGCAGCATCATGTGATGTTTTTATTGGTTTAACAATTAAATCTTCTATTTCTATGTCACCATCAATATAATAAACATCATCAATTATTATTTGTAATTCATCATCCATTTTTTCAGTCAAATAAACAGTTGGCCCATATTTCTTCAAAAAAACACGTAACCCATTGGTATGATCCGAATGAGCATGTGTTAAAAAGATTCTTTCAATTGAGCTAGGCTCTACTCCTATATCTTTTAAAGTATTTTCAATATAGGAGCAACTCATTCCTGCATCAATTAAAGATTTAGTATTATCCGTCTCGACATAAGTACAGTTACCTTTACTACCACTTGCTAATACGCAAATTCTCATTATCTATAGCCTCCTGGGTATAGAACTGATGGATTAACATGGTTCCATTTTTGACCCTTCCAAACTTCATAATGAACATGTGGGCCTGTAGCTGATCCAGTCATTCCTACATAACCAATTACTTGCCCTTTTGCCACAGTCTGACCGACTTTAGCTGCTATTTTAGACATATGAGCATACAACGTCATATATCCGTTATTATGATTTATAACAACATAGTTACCATAACTGTAATGATATTCAGCAATCATAACTTTACCATTATTAGTTGCATATATTTTTGAACCATAACCTGTACCTGAAATATCCAAGCCTGAATGTAACTCACGACCTTTACCAAATGGACTTGAACGATAACCATATCCACTACTAAAAGTCCATCCACTATCCGTTGGCCAACCCCAGTTAGTCAAGCTTCCAACATCTGGAACATATTTACTTCCTTTAAGCACAACCTTATTTACTGGTGCTTTTAAAACTTGCTTTCCTTTAGGATCAACATATACTATCTGACCATTAACTTGTTTAACCTTCTGTGAAACACGGTCCAATCCGTTTTCGCCTTCTTGAATAACCTTGTCATTACCAATTATAATCGAACTATCATATTTTTCTTCTGTTTTGTAATTGCTTGGCGTGTCTTTAACCACATAAGTTTCTTCAACAATACTTATTTGCGGATTAGTTTGTGCGATCTTAAGTTTTTGTCCAGGATAAAGTAAATTATTTTCACTAGTAAGTTCATCATTAGATAAAAGTAATTCTTGCGAACTTACTTTGTTATTAAAAGCAACACTCTCAATAGTATCACCAGCTTTAACAACATATACACTTTCTTTAGCGTCTTCACCATAAAGTAAATCTTTAGTTAAATCATTACTGTTAGTATAAATTTTTTCATCAACAGGTATTTTAACTTCTTTAAACGTTATATCTTCATTAACATAAACATTTTCGATAATTTCTCCAGTCGAATCAATTTTATCTTGTGTTTCGTTTTTATAAGCTTCATACTTATCTTTGCCAACAAAAGTATAAATTAAAGTATTAACAGCGTCTTTAAAAATCTTAGTATCTAATACATATAATTTTGTTGTTTTCAATCGCTCCTTACTGTCATCACTATCGTCGTCTTTTTTCTTAATTGTCATTTCGTAACCCTTAACTGTAAATGGAGCTTCTTTTTTTATTTTTTTATAAACATCTTTAACTGATTCTACTTCACCATCATATGTTGTTATTTTTTTTATCTGAAGTCCATTAGGGGCGTAGATTTTATCAACATTATATTTATTTTTATAATAATTACCATTTTCATCGATATAGTTTTCTAACTCCGTCTTTGACTTTACTGTACCCAAAATTTCATCTTCCATATATACTTGATAATAATAATTAGGCTCAGCTGTTTTTTTATAACCAAAGCCAAGAACACAAACACCTGAAAGAGCGATTGCGACAATCAGCCATATTGATATTTTTTTCACTATAACACCTACTCTTCTTCTGTTTTTTCCATATTAAAGAAAGAACTTGTATTTCTCTTAAAGATTAAATTAACTGTTGCTGTTGGACCATTACGATGTTTTTGAATAATAAATTCACTTTTACTCGTAAACTCATCAATAGCATTTTCTCTATTATAATAATCATCACGATAAAGAAAAGCAACAATATCGGCATCTTGTTCAATTGACCCTGATTCCCTCAAATCTGAAAGAAGTGGTCTCTTATCCTCACGCCCTTCAACACTACGCGATAATTGCGCTAAAGCAATTACTGGAATATTAAGCTCCATCGCCATTGTTTTTAATGAACGTGAAATTTCTGATACTTCTTGTTGTCTTTGACCAGAATATTTAGCCGATCCACTAATTAATTGCAAATAGTCGATAATAACAACATCTAAACCATCGCTAGAATTTACCAGTCTACGACACTTAGCCCTAATTTCACTAACTGTTTGTCCAGGAGTATCATCCATAAACATCTTAGTATCAGCTAATCGACTAATAGCCTCATTAACACGTTTCCAATCTTGATGTTCTAATCTTCCAGTTAATAATTTTGGCATTTCAATTTGACCAACTGATGCGAGCATTCTATTTACCAATTGCTCTGCACTCATTTCCATATTAAACAAAGCAACGCTTTTATGTGAATTAACAGCCATATTAACAGCCATATTAACAGCAAAAGCTGTTTTTCCCATTGCTGGACGAGCCGCAACAATTATTAACTCGTTCCCATGGAAACCTTTTGTTATTCTATCTAAATCAAAGAATCCTGTTGGAATTCCTGTAATTTCACCTTTTTGTTTTGAAAGTTCTTCTAAATCAGATTGTGCTTTAAATAACACATCTTGAATTGGGCGAAATTCTGATCCTTTTCGATTACGAACAACATCCCCAATTTTCTTTTCTGCATTGTCTAAGATATCACCAATATTGTCTGTCGAAGCAAAGCCGTCACCAACTATAGTTGTTGCCGCTTCAATTAAACTTCTTTTTAAATATGCTTCTTCAACAATTTTAACATATTGACTAACATTAGCTGCCGTTGGCACGCATGTAACAATTTCTGTTAAATATTCAACACCACCCACTGTACTTAATACTTTTCTCTTATCAAGTTCAGCTGTTACCGTTGTCACATCGATCGGCGCACCTTTTTCAGCCAAATATTTAATTGCATCAAAAATCTTAGCGTGAGAATCCAAATAAAATTCTTCACTATTTATTTCCTCTAATACTTGTTGTAATGCGTACTTACTTAAAAATACTGAACCCAAAACAGCTTGTTCAGCATCTGTATTATGGGGCATTATTCTATCATTCATAATATCACCTTATTTTTCTAAATGAACTTTCAAATTACAAACAACATCTTTATGTAGATTAATTTCTACATTAGTTGTTCCTAGTGTATTAATTGGTGTTTGAATATTTATCTTTCTTTTATCAACATCAATACCTTTTTCTTTCAATTCTGAAACAATCTGCTTAGTACTGATTGATCCAAAGACTTGATCACCTTTACCAACTTTTACCTTAAAATTAAGAGTTATTTTTTCTATCTCTTTTTTTAAACTTTGACATTCTTTTAAATGAGCCTCCGCTTTTTTTAATGCCTCTTCATTTTGCATATCTAAAACTTTTTTACTACCTTTTGTTTCTAAGACAGCCAATTTATTTGTAATTAAATAATTACCATAGCCATCTTTTACATTTATAATTTCACCTTTTTTACCTTGTTTTTTAACATCTTCTAAAAGTATTACTTTCATTTTATCCCTCCATAACTACTTTTTTAATCATTTCAATTACTTCGGCATTACTTTTATTTTCAAATGTAGCAGCCGCGTCAGTCACATGACCACCACCGCCTAAAGCACTCATAATTACTTCTACGCTAACTTTGCCCATCGAACGAGCACTAACTCCAACAGTATTATCCTCGATTTTACCAACCGCGAATGAAACCTGAACTCCATCTAATCTTAAAAGTTCGTCAGCTAAAATAGCCAAATCTACGGTTTCGTTTATTTCACCAGCGCCCATATCACATAATAAATATCCTTCTTTAATATAATAACTATTTTTAATATAGTCGTGTCTTCGAATAACGTCTTCCATTGATTCCTTTAAAAGTTCGTTTTTTAAAGTTAAATCCACACCCATTCTTGCTAAAGCACTTGCAGCTCTAAATGTCGCATCAGTTGTCTTAAATTGATATGAATGAGTGTCGATTTCCATTCCAGCTGACATTAATGTTGCAGTTAAAAAATCTACTGATTTATTTAAATATTTTAAATAATCAACGATTATTTCAACCACACTAGATTTGTTTGAATTGATATACTCAAACACTGTGTTTTCAATATGCACTGATGTATTCATATGATGATCAATCACAAAAACATCTTTAATTTTCTCCAAAAGTTGCTTACATTCCACTAATTCTGGCTTTTGAACATCTAAAACAATAAGCAAAGAATTATCATCAACAATATTCAAAAGATTTGGATATTCCATAAATTTTATATTCATATTATTGCTTTCAATCAGTTGAAAAGCTTTTTCTAGTGAAAAATCAATTTTTGAAGTAGGTTTTACAACATAACACTCTTTTTTTAACTCTTTAATTATTTTATAAAGTCCTATCGCACTTCCCATTCCATCTAAATCAGGATGCTTGTGTGTCATCAATATAACATTTGAATGGGACTTTATGTTTTCAGTTAACTTTTGAAAAAGATAGTCCATGATTCACCTCTAATTAACATTATACTATAAATTAACGATATTGTCTTTAATTGAAACAATTTTTCCATCAAAAAAACTAATATGATTTTTTACTTCGTAAGTATGAAAAGAGAGTAAAACACATATTAGTTAGAGCCTTTATAAACTCCAGTAGAACAACTATTTGTAATTGTTCTCATTGGAATTTATATTATATTATCTGGACTATTGTCAGTGAGATCACCTCCACCATTGATGTATGTCCCATTATAATTTAAAATACCACCTCCATGATCGGCGGCAGTGTTAGATGAAATTTTGCCACCATTAAAATAGA
>CAUERX010000030.1 GCA_959020415.1 uncultured bacterium
TTTTTTTTTTTATTTCCATCATACCCCCCCCCCCCCCCCCTTATTGTCAACTATTTCAACTCAAAATTAACAAAAAAACTTTACTCTCCTTTTTAATAGAGTTAAATTAATATAAAAAAGAATGCAAAATACCTTTCTTAAAAATTAAAATATTCTCCATCAATGAAAAACTTAAAAATATATAAAACATGTGAATTCAACATTATAGCATCTTCAATTCTTAAACAAGCAAAAAACTATTTTGACACTAAAAATATATTGGTAAAATAAGCTAACAAAATTATGATTTTTCTATATTTTACCACGATCAATTAAACCACAATTTCATCCCTTTATCCAAATAAAAAAATTAACATACTAAAAAAAACAACTATTAAGCTGCTTCTTCTACATTAATAACTTCTTTTCCTTTATAAGTTCCACACATTTTACAAACTCTATGTGGTTTTACGTCAGCGCCACATTTAGGACACTTTGTTGTAGTCTTTTCATCTATTTTATAATGTGTACGACGTTTTCTACCTCTAGTATTACTTACTTTTCTAGCTGGTACAGCCATTATTCACACCTCCTATAATAAGTCTTTTAATTTAGTTAAGCTAGGATTTACCACTTCTTCATCGGTAATTAGTTCCCAACCGTCTCCTTTAGTTTTTACATCACTGATGTCATCACTAACAACTTTAATGGGAATTTCCATTAATATATTTTCCCATATTATTGGCAAAATATCAATAGTTTTTTGATTGTTTTCGTAATTTTCTCCAAATTCTTCAAAAATTTGCGCCAAATTACCCGAAATCAATGTTTCAAAATGATAACCAACCGGCTTTAATGTTAAAGCGCACGGCAACACCATTGTTCCAGTAACTACTACATCTATAATATATTCATCTAAACTATTTTTAGTAATGTCACCTGTTATTTTTACCCCATTAAGTTCAATAATTTCTGTATTTTTTAACATTTCTTTATCAAAAGAATAAGTCTCATCAATAATAACAAAATCATCCAACCCTGAATGTAAATTAGCAATATCGATCTGCAATAACATCACCTCGCATTAACATTATATACGAAAAGTCTTTATAAAGCAAATTATTATAGTAACATTCTCCAAAGACCTACTTTTTTTGCAAAAATGTAAAATGAAAATTTAAAATGTGTTATAATAATCATAGGTGACAAATATGAAAAAAGAAGAGTTAAAAGAAAATATTTTAAACACATTAAAAAAATTAAACATCAATTGCAAATTAGCAAGCCATAAACCAATTTTAAATTTTGAAATTGCAGCCAAAGTAGATGGAGAATTAGGATGGACCGGTAAAGAAACTAAAAGTTTATTTGTTAAAGGAAAATCAGGTAAATTTTATATCTATATAACTACTGAAGATCAAAAACTAGATTCTAAAAGAATCAAGGCTCTAATTGGCGAGAAAGTTAACATTGTCAGTAGCGACGAAATGACTGAAATTATTGGATGTGTCCCTGGTAGCGTAGCTGCTTTTGGTTACATTAACGACATTGTTGACACTGTAATTGTTGATAAAATCGTTTTAGACTATGACGCTTTTATTTGTTCAGTTGGTGTTCCAGATATGTCAGCCGAAATTAGCACTAAAGATTTGGATAAAATCTTAAACTATAGCTACTCTAACGTCTTATATTTAGAAAAAGAATAAAATATGTTAATTCAAACATATTTTTTTACCAATAATAAAGGAGGTAACAATGGAAAGTATCGGAATAATTTGTGAGTATAACCCCTTTCATAATGGGCATATTCATCACATAAATAAAATTAAAGAAATGGCTCCTGACAGCACAATAATTTTAGTTATGAGTGGAAACTTCACTCAAAGAGGTGATGTTAGTATCATTGACAAGTGGAAAAAAACCAAAATAGCTTTAAACTATGTCGACATAGTAATTGAACTTCCATTCGTCTTTAGTATCCAATCAGCTGATATTTTTGCTCATGGTGCAATTACAATTCTAAAAAATCTTAATGTTGATAAGATTGTATTTGGCACCGAAACATTGACACCAATACAATTAAATAAAATAGCCCAAGCTCAAAAAACAGAAAAATTTAATAAACTAGTTAAAGAATATATGAATAACGGTATTAGTTATCCAACCAGTTTATCCAAAGCAGTTCAAAATTTAACCAAAATAAAAATAGAAAGTCCAAATGACTTATTAGGATTAAGCTATATTAAAGAATTAGATGGCAGCAATATCATACCCATAACCATCAAAAGAACTAACGACTATCACAGCAAGGAATTAAAAACCAAAATAGCATCAGCCACTAGTATTAGAGAAGCTATTAAGCATCATAAAAGCATCAAAGAATATGTCCCAAAAGAAACTTATCAGGCTCTTCAAAACAGTATGCATTTTAATGAACAATATTTCAGTCTTCTAAAATACAAAATAATAAGCGAACTTAATAATTTAGACCAATATTTAAACGTTGACGAAGGAATTGAAAATCGTATTAAAAAATACATATTTGAAGCAACTAGCCTAACAGAATTAATAACTAAAGTAAAAACCAAAAGATATACTTATAACAAAATAAACCGCATGTTTACCAATATCCTTTGTGGCTTTACTAAAAAAGATGCCAAAACCTTTAAAGAACCAGAATATATCAGAGTTTTAGGTTTTTCCAAACAAGGGCAACAATATTTAAGAGGTATTAAAAAAGAATCAAAATTACCAATAATCACTGGATACACTAATAAATATAAAATGCTCGAAATTGAAATGAAAGTAAGTTACATCTATTATGCCAAAGAAAAAGATAAAGTTAATTTAACATTAATGGAGTATAAACATAAACCCATTATTAAATAACTTTATCTTTTTTATAGGGCAAATTCTGCTCTAATAAACCTATAACTTTAGATGACGCAGCATGTGGTCTATGCCCCTCGCCCTCATAAGAAGCAAATTCCACATTAGAACCTAGCTGCTAATAAAATTCTTGAGTTCTAGTCCACCTAAAATCTAACATATCAGCCCCTAAAAATTTATATAACTGTTTAGCTTCACTTTCACTTATTATGTCACTATACTTCGGAACACCACGAACTTCATCTATAGCAAAAGGGTCATTCGTGTCATCCATCCCCATATAATAAAACTGTTTAACATTCAAAAATTCTTGAATCTTTTCATCAGTTATTTCTGGTAAATCGCCTATCCCAATAGGATAAAATAATCTTTCACCATTAATTTCTCTTATTGGTAAAGTTAAACAACCACTAACACCACCACCAATAGCTAATTTAACCGCCTCTGGATGCAACAAAGTAAACCTATTCGCAAACTTACTAGAAGCTGAAAAACCATCAATAATAATTTTATCATCTGAAAATATCCCGTTTTTCAAAAGTCTTTCCCTTGCATCATTAATCATTTCAATTAATTGTTTATCAATTCTTGTAAGTCCATATGATTCGCATCTTAAAACATCACTTGTTAACATATGCGTATAAATTGGTTTCCCATCAGCAAATATCCTTGGAAAAATCGGTGTTAATATTGGAAAATTAGTAGTTGCATTCCACTTATAGATTAAAGAGCCAAAACTCTTAACCTCATCTATTACATTTTGTTTCGCCGTTTCCATATCTGTACAGTGCCCCGTATTAGCCCCTTCGACAATTAACGTCGTATTATTAGATATCTCTTTTGGAATAAAAAGCATATAACCAAAGTTAAAATTTTTGTCTGAATTAGCCGGAACTTGAATCAAAATGCCATTTATATAACTAATTTTATCGTTTGAAATCTTTTGAAGTTCAGCATCATTAAAACCATTTAATGTAATCATATATTATCTTTCCTTTTGGCAGACTAAGCAATAATAAGTACCACGTCCTCCAACAACAGTCTTTACAATTTCAGTATGACAAACCGGACATTCAGTTTTAGTATGAACTAATAACTCGTTTTGAAATTTCCCATGAACCCCTTCACTTGAAGTGTAACTCTTAACCGTTGTACCGCCAAGTTCAATCGCTTTTTCCAAAGTTACTTTAGTATATTTTATAATATCTGATAATTCCTTATCACTAAGCGCACCAGCTAATTTAACCGGATGAATCCTACTTAAAAACAAAATTTCATCGACATATATATTACCAATACCTACAATAATACTTTGATCCAAAAGCTCTGTTTTAATCGGTTTGTTTTTTAAATTCCTTTTAAGATATTCCACTGTTAAATTTTCATCCCATGGTTCAAGTCCAAGTTCACACAAAGGTTTAACTTCATAAGCATTTTTCTTATCGACTAAATACATTTTCCCAAATTTTCTAGTATCATGGTAACGAAGCTCTGTTCCATCGTCAAATAGAAAAATTACATGCTCGTGCTTATTCCTTTCATCACCCTTATTACGGATAAAGTATTTCCCCTCCATCCTTAAATGTGATAAAAGAAAATAATCGTCAAGCTCAAACATAAGCCACTTACCACGTCTTAAAATATCATTAATCTTCTGTTTTTTAATTTGTTCTTTAAACAAAGAAACCTCTGGAAAAGCAATAATATTATCCCAATATATACTAGCTAATTCTATTTTTTTATTTAAAACCTGTCTTTTTAAAGTGTTCTTGACAGTTTCCACCTCTGGTAATTCTGGCATAAACCAAACCTCCTAAAACATACTTACAAAATAATCAAACAATTTTTTGCTGTATACATCATCATGCATTTCTGGATGCCACTGGACTCCAACAAAAAATCTTTTGTTTTTATCTTCTATTGCCTCTATAACTCCATCCTCACTTTTAGCTACAGCTTCAAACGGAAAATACGATAAACTTCGTGGAATCATATAACTATGAAGACTATTAACCCTAATATCTGTTTTACCTAAAATTTTATAAAGTAAACTACCTTCATTAATCAAAACTTTATGAGTATAATCACTACCACAGCGATGACCGTCAACCTTCACATTGTTCTTCTTGCTAAAAGCTTTGCTCATCTGTTGCATTCCTAAACATATTCCTAAAGTTGGTTTGTCTATCTCATAAAGATACTTAACAATGTCATAATTCAAATCAGTACCCTTTTTCCCACCCGGTAAAATTATTCCATCACAATCAGCTATTATAGCTTTAACTATTTCTAAATCAACATCCATGTCATATTCAACTGGAATTCCAATAACCTTAATTGGATACTTTCTTAAATAACGAAGCAATTTAACATTAAATCCATATTCTCCAATTTCGCTTCTATCTGTATATTTTCTAAGTACTACACCTACAGTCTTCATACAGTAATCGCTCCTTTATATTAAAATAAACAATAGTAATATTTTCCAAAAATAACAACTATAACAAAAATACCTTTTGTTAAGCTATTGACAAACAAATGTCTACACTTTTTTCTTTAACTAATCACTATTATACAACATTTATCTATTAAAAAACAGTTTAATTATTTAAAACTGTTTTTTAATTTTCTAAATCCTATTTTAGCACACATCCATAATAATTTAAATAGTAAATAAATACCATATCCTAATACCATCCCTAAAAAAATAAATACTATTTTGAATAACGTGCTAAGTCCTAAAGTACCACCATATATAATTCCAATTAAAACACCAACTATTAGGCATAAATATTTAAAAGGTTCATTTTTCTGCGCAAACATTTTTTCTAAAACCAATATATGTTGCAATAAAATATATCACATATATAAACATAAATAATAATATATTTATTCCAATAACCTGCCATAATAAATTAGCGTTCTCAATAACTGGTACAAATATCTGATAAGTCGCGATTGATGCAACTAAACTGATAACCAGTGGTAATAAAACTGGGAATATAAAGAATATTAGAAGTTGCTTAAATATAAGCTTATCCATTGTTCTATGATTCATACCAAGCTTATCCAAAATTTTATACCTAAATTTATATTTAGCTGAATCCGATAGCTGCTGAATTGATAAAATAGTTCCAGCGGTCGCGGTAAAAATAAATGCTAAATAAAATAACGAAAATGAAAAGGTAATTAAAACAGATTTATTTTGAGAAATAACTGCGCCCTTTACTGTCACATTGGCCAATGAATAAACCTCATCATCAATATATAAATTTGACTGCACCATTTTATTTAATTCTCTTTGAAAATCCTCATTTGTCTCTTCCTTCGTATTTACCCCTAAAATTGTATTAATAACATTTAGATTGCTTACATATTCATCATTAACTACAATTATAAAGGTACACCCCGGAATCCATTCAGTACTAAATCCTTCTGTCAAAAGTTCTCCGAAAGTTAAAGCTTGATCATTTAGAACAATTGGTAGTTTAGAAAATTCCACTTCGTTAAAAGATTTTTCATTATTACTCATTGAATGAATTAAATATTTATCCTTCCCTAAAGTTACCGGTTCCATCCCGCGCATTTCTCTAAGTTTATTGTAATCAGATAGTCTTAAAAAACTGTCTTTATTTTGATACCCAAGTCCGGATGTCTCACTAATTTTTGTAAAAGTATTGCTATCACTATAATAAGCTTTGTAAATGATTTTATCCTCGATCGTATAATCACTTTCTATCTTCGTTAAAATTGTTTCAAAATTATCATCTTCTTCTGGATTAAATACTGAAATATCATAGGGAGCCATACGCATTATCTGTTCATCAAATAATCCCTTCATAAACATTCCCACATTCATACTGATAAATGTTAAACAGAATAATAATCCCAAAGTCCCTAAAGTGACACCCATTGTATTAATTTTCGAAGCAAAATTACGAACTATAAATAAATTTTGTCCTTTATATTTTCTCTTTTTATTTAAGAAAAACGACGTAATAAGTGATGATGCCGTAAAATAAAAACCATAAATACAAATAATAACTAAAATTAAAGCTATTAAAATATTGCCCATATTAGGTGCTACCCCGATCTTAAAGCTATTAAATAATAGTACAATACTAATAATTCCACAAATTAATGATAATACACATATAATAGTTTTATTTTTTCTTTTTTTCAAAGCTGCGTTTTCATTTTTCTTATCAAAGTAAAGTAAATCATAAACTTTCATCTTCTTAAGCTTATGTCTCATATGCCATAAAGAAAAAGCAAAAATAATTATAAAATAAAACAGCGTTAATAATACTGATTGCCATGTCACATTTAATGAAATCTGATATGGTAAATCAAAAACATTAAAAACAATTGCTACTAAAATTTGATATAAAAACAAGCCAACTACTAAAGATAATAACAAAGATATTATTCCAAGCGTTAAATTTTCAAGCATAAATAACTTAGAAATTCTCTTATTATCAATTCCTAAAACTGCGTAAGTTCCAAACTCATGACTTCGCTTTTCTAACATAAAGCGCATTGTATAATTTATTAACCAACCAATAATTATAACAACAATAATACTAACTGTCACAATTGCACCTTGAAAACTATCCATCATATCACTTAATTCTAAAATATCCTTAGAAAATATTGCTGCATTAAATGAAAAAATAAGTGCAAAAGAAATAGTAATCGTAATCATATAAACCAAATAATCTTTAAAAGATCGTTTCGCATTACGAAGTGCTAACTTACCTAACATCTTTTAAGTTTCCTCCAAGTAACGTCATCACATCAAGAATTTCATTGAAAAATTCCTTTCGTGATTTATCGCCCTTAACAATTTCATTAAATATCTTACCATCTTTTAAAAATAATATTCGGCTGCAATAACTAGCCGAAAAAGCGTCATGAGTTACCATTAAAATTGTCGCTGCTAGCTTGTCATTCATCTCAACCATCGTCTCTAAAAGCATCTGTGCTGATTTTGAATCCAAAGCCCCAGTTGGCTCGTCTGCTAAAATAATCTTTGGATTATTAATAAGTGCTCTAGCCGCCGCACATCTTTGCTTTTGACCGCCTGATACTTCATATGGATATTTATTAAGAATTTCTTCAATTCCCAGCATCTTTGCAACCTTCAAAACACGTTTATCAATATTGGTTAAATCTACTTTATTAATTGTTAAAGCTAAAGCAATATTTTCTTCAATCGTTAACGTATCTAATAAATTAAAGTCTTGAAAAATAAAACCTAAATTTTCTCTTCTGAATTCCGCAATTTCTTTTTCGCCAATTTCTGTTAAATCTTTATTGTCTAAATAAATATGACCTGACGTTACCGTATCTATAGTTGAAATACAATTAAGCAAAGTTGTTTTCCCACTTCCACTAGCTCCCATAATTCCTACAAACTCTGAAGAATTAACCTCCAAAGATAAATCATCAACCGCCTTAGTTAAACTAGAGCCATTGCCATAATACTTTTCTACATGTTCTAATCTCAATAACCTCTGCATTTTTCATGCCTCCTTTTATAAATCCATTGTGTTAGAAAACCAATTATAATAACTGGAACTAAAACAAATGACGCTAAAAATAAAGTAACTAACAAAATTATAATAACAGTTCCCACTAGTAAACTAATAAATAAACTTTCCATAACTTTCAAATTAATCACCTCTTAGCTACTAACATTATAGCAAAGAAAAACTAAAAAATTTCTTACACTTTTGTAAGAAACTTTTAATACTAATCTTCCGGTCTATTAAGTTTACCCTTTGGAAATAAAAGAATAACTTTTGTACTTTTTCCATCCTCTGATTCAATTTTAACCACATGGCCTAATTTATCACATAGCTTTTTTACTAAATATAATCCAATTCCTGTCGACCTTTTTTCAGCTCGATTACTACCTGTAAAACCTTTATCAAAAACCCTTGGCAAATCGCTTGATTTAATACCAATACCATCATCAAAAATAGTTAATATAACACCATCTTTAGTTTCTAACGCTGATATTAAAATATGTCCACCTCTTTTGGAATATTTAATAGCATTATTCATTATTTGGTCTAAAATAAAATCAAGCCATTTTTCATCTGTATAAACATTTTTATTAACATCTTTTACTTCTATCTTTATATCATTAATAAGTAAGTTATCGCGATATTTAATCACATTATTGTGAATAATTTCAGCCAAAAGCGTCTCTTTAACAAAATAATCTCGTTCAGCTACTTCGCTACGTGCGTAAAATAAAGTTTGAGTTACTAAACTATTAATTTTATTAATCTCTCTCATCAACTCTTTGTTTTTAGGAAAATCATTGTTCTGACATATTAATAAAGAAGCTGCTATTGGCGTTTTTATTTCATGAATCCATTCCTCAATATATTCTTGGTAGTCAGTCTGAGTTCTTTTAATATTACAAATATTTTCATTCATTGATTTCGACATTTGTTTAATAATGTCATAGTAAATAACCTCAGAATTTTTATTAGGTTTTTCCATCATTTCTGACATTAAATATTTTTTATCAAGTTTAGTCAAAATATCCACTAACTTAATATATCTCTTTTTATCGCGATAATAATTAACTATGAAATACAAAATTAAAATAACTACCCATGCAATTATTATTAACAAAATTTCAGAAAAACTATTACCTATTACAAGTAAAAAAATAGATAACAAAAAACATAAAATAATATTAAATAATATAAACATTAATTTATCGATAATATATTTCATAAAACTCATATTTTATAACCTCTTCCATGAATTGTTTCAATAAAATTATCGAGCCCTATTTCTAACAGTTTCTTACGAAGTCTTGTAACATTAACATTTAAAATATTTTCATCCACATATAGTTTGTTATTCCAAAGATACTCAACTAATTCATCTTTACTAATAACCTTTCCTGGATTTATAAAAAAATAATATAAAATACGAAATTCATTTTTTGTAAGCTCAGTCACATTATCCATATATTTCACTGTCGATAAATGAGTATTTAAAACAACGTCCTTATAAACAATATCTTTATTATAACCTGGATCACTACGTTTTAAAATAGTTGCGATTCTCGCCAGTAAAATTGGGATATTGTATGGCTTAGTAATAAAATCATCGCCACCTAAAGTAATACTTTTTAATTCATCAATATCCGTGTTACGGCTAGTCACAAATATAATTGGTGTCTTTACCTTACTTCTAATTTGCTTGCAAAGCTCAAAACCATCAGTATTAGGTAAATTAATATCCAATAAAACCAAATTAGGAACTTTTTCGATAATTAAAGAACTTACATTTAAATAATCTTCTGTCGTAAGCACTTCATATCCATTTTTTGAAAGCAAAGACCCAAGTTCATTTCTAACTGTATCATCATCTTCAACGATTAATATCTTTTCCATTTTCCACCTTATTTCTAAAAGTATTTGTATTTTAATTATAGAAAGCATTTACTAATCTGTCAACAAAAGAAAAATAGCTTTATTAAGCTATTTATTAGGATCGACTAAAATTTTAACAGCTGAATCAGTGCCTGACGTTAATTTTTCATAAGCCTTTTGAACATCTTCTAATCCAATTATGTCATCAACAAATCTCATTACATCAATTTCCTTTTTAGAAATTAAATCCAAACATGTCGAAAATTCTTCCTTAGTATAAGCAATTGCCCCTTGAACTGTTACCTCATGCATAACCGCAAGCACTGTTGGAATAGTTATAGGATCTGGTGCAACTCCAACCAAGACAACTGTTCCGCCAGGTTTAACCGCTACTAAACTAGAACTAACAGCTGGTGCATTTCCGCAGCACTCGATAACCACATCAAATCCGCCACTAGTTTTAGCCATCATTTTATTAATCGTATCTTCTGCTCTTGCGTCAAACCACTCAGTAGCCACGCCCAAATTAACTGCTTTATTACCTCGAGCTTCATTTGTTTCTGATACTGCAACATAAGAAGCCCCTGCCTTTTTCGCAAACATTGCCGATACCAAACCAATAATTCCACCGCCAATAATTAATACATTATCACCTATTTTAATATTAGCTAAATTAATAGCGTGAAGGCCAACTGCTGTAGGCTCAACCATAGCTGCTTCTTCATCACTTACATTATCGGGTACCTTCAAAACCATATCCGCTCTAACTGATGTTTTTGGCGCTAAAGCCCCGGGATTATCTAATGATAATCCTTCTGCATGTAGCCACGTTTCTGCACAATATTGAACATTGCCAGATTTACATGCATCACAATGACCGCAAGGTGAAATTGGTAAAGCTATAACACGATCGCCACCCTTTAAATCTTCACGATTCCCAGGATTAGTTACAACTCCACAAAATTCATGACCCATTACTAATCCTTTTGGCTCTCCTCCTACCCAATAATGAATATCTGAACCACAAATTCCTGCTTTTTTAACATCAACAATAACGCTTCCATTAATTGAAACAGGTTCTTCTATTTCTTTAATTTCAAACTCTTTAATATCTTTTATTGCTACACACTTCACAATATCATCCTCCCATTTTTATCATACCACATTTTAAAAATTCATTTACAAAAAACTTATTAACTTGACATAAAAACTACAGAAAAACTGTAGTTTATTTAAGCAAGAAATTATACTTTTGATAACATTTACTTTTATAAGAAATAATCCCATCCATAAACAATAAAATTACAAAAAGATAAAAGTCTATTTAGCTTCTATTTTCTCTTTACCACCCATATAAGGTCTTAAAGCCTCTGGAATACTTATGCTTCCATCTTCATTGTAATTATTCTCGATAAAACCAATTAATCCACGAGGAGTTGCTAAAACAGTATTGTTCAAAGTTGTTAAATACTCATTACCATTTTCAGTTTTCATTCTAATTCCTAGTCTTCTAGCTTGCGCATCACCTAATATAGAACAAGAACCTACTTCAAAATATTTTTGTTGTCTTGGGCTCCAAGCCTCTACATCACATGATTTAACCTTTAAATCAGCCAAATCCCCACTACAGCACTCTAAAGTCCTAACTGGAACATCCAAACTTCTAAAAAACTCTACTGTATACTGCCACATTTTATTATACCAATCCATACCTTCTTCAGGCTTACATAAAACAATCATTTCTTGTTTTTCAAACTGATGAACGCGGTATAAACCACGTTCTTCAATTCCGTGAGCACCAACTTCTTTTCTAAAACATGGTGAATAAGAAGTCATCGCAATTGGTAAATCCTCAGACTTAATAATCTGATCCTTAAATTTACCAATCATTGAGTGTTCACTAGTACCAATCAAATATAAGTCTTCACCTTCAATTTTATACATCATAGCATCCATTTCTTCAAAACTCATAACACCAGTTACCACATCACTACGAATCATGAAAGGTGGAAGTGCGTAAGTAAATCCCTTATCAATCATAAAATCACGAGCATAACTAAGCATTGCTGAATGAAGGCGAGCAATATCGCCAATTAAATAATAAAAACCATTACCACTTGTTCTTCCAGCACTTTCTTTATCCAGACCGTTTAATCTTTCGCATATGTCGGCATGATAAGGAATTTCAAATTTTGGAACAATTGGTTCTCCAAACTTTTCATTCTCAACGTTTTTAGTATCGTCTTCACCAATTGGAACATCTGCAGCAATGATATTTGGAATGATCATCATTTTTTCTTTAATTAGTTTATTTAACTCTTCCTCTTCTTTTTCTAAGGCTACAATTTCAGCGCCATAGCCACTCACTTCAGCTTTAATAGTCCCAACTTCTTCCTTCTTACCTTCACGAATTAAAGCTCCAATCAAAGCACTCTTTTCATTTTTTAAAGCTCTTAGACCATCACCTTTTTGTTTAGCCTCACGGCATCTAATATCTAAATCATATATCTCATCTACTAATGGTAACTTATAGTCCTGAAATTTCTTTTTAATATTTTCCTTTACTAACTCTTTATTTTCTCTAATTAATTTAATATCTATCATTTTATTCCTTCTTTCTATCTTTTTCTTACTTGTCTATCACTAAGAACCCTCGAATCGCTTGATAACTCTAAAAAAGTTTCTTGTAGTTTTCCTTTATATATGTCTTCACGCGCGCTAACGATTTTCGAGGATAAGTTCTCATATTCTGGATAATTATTTGGTTCTATTCCTTGTTCCTTACAAGCACTTTCTAACAAAATCTTTTTCATTAATAATGCTCATAGATTTAAATTTTGTGTTGATTCTTCTTCCATAATCTTCCCCCATCCGTATATAAAAATTTAAAAAAAGACCGTGTCATAGGAGCACTTTACATGCGGTACCATCCTAACATAGTCTTAATTAAGATAACGGCTTTCACCGAGAAATAATTAATTTCCACTCAAAGGTAGATTCATATAAGTCTTATTATTAGTTTTCACCAGCCACTAACTCTCTTTTAATATTCCCTATATTACTAATCCTTCTCATTGATTTATGTCATTATACTAACATAACTTTTAAACAAAGTCAACTTTTATAAGGATTAATATGAATAATAATATGATCAATTCGCTTATCATAGTCTTTTAACTGAGCCTCGATATTATCTAAAATATCATGCGCCTCTTTCAAAATAATATCTTTATCCATACTTACCTCAGAAGTAACATGATATACCGGACCATACTTTAAAACAATTAACTCATCAATACTTTTAACCTCTTCATGTGCACTAATAATTTTTTTCAAAGCAGTCATATAATCATCATCTATTACTTGTTCTCCCAAAAGACCACTAAAATTTTCCTTAAGTATATTATATGCAATTCTTAATATTAATATACCAACAAGTACCATTGCTACCGAGTCAGCATAAGCAAATATACTATAAACTTTGCCTAACTGTGCAATTATAATAGAAAACAAAACTACTATTGAACTAATAACATCAGAAAAACTTTCATTTCCTGAAGCCATTAAAATATTACTATTATACTCTTTACCCTTATTTAAAATATATCTAGCTAAAATCAGTTTAGCAATAATAACAATAATGCCAACTATTGCTACATAAATGCTTGGAATAACCCGCTCTTCAGTAAGGGCATTATAAATAATAGTTATCCCCATAACCGCTACAACTAAACCAATTGCAATACAAGTAATATATTCAATTTTACCATGACCAAAAGGATGTTTTTCATCCGCTGGCTTTCTTGACCATCTACTACCTAAAATTGCAAATACATCAGTTATTGTATCACTTAAAGAATGAAGTCCATCCGCAATAAGTGCTCCTGAAGCTCCAATTACCCCAAAAACAACTTTAATAATTGAAAGCGCAATATTAGTTATAAAACTATATAACAAAACGTTAATTGCCTTATTCATTATAATCACCTTGTATATTATATTCGTAATTACTTGGCTTCGAACCAGTTTTTCCCGTAATTAATATCAACCTTTAACGGAACTTCTAATTCATAAACATTTTCCATAACATCTTTAACAATCTTTTTAACATCTTCAAGCTCATCTTCGCATGTATCGAATATTAATTCATCATGAACCTGAATAATCATTTTACTTTTTAGTTTTCTTGCTTTAAATGCTTCATAAACTTTTACCATGGCTAATTTAATAATATCTGCACTTGTTCCCTGAATTGGCGTATTTAAAGCAATACGCTCCCCACTTTGTCTAATCATATATACTGGATTTTTTAACTCAGTAATATTACGTTTACGATGAAATAAAGTTCGCACATATCCCTTTTCTTTAGCATCCGCAATCGTTTGATCCATATAATCTTTAATCCCTGGATAAGTTTCTAAATAAGTATCGATAAACTTTTTAGCATCAACGGCTCTAATGTCTAAATTTTCGCCTAGTCCAAATCCACTTATGCCATATATAATTCCAAAATTAACAGCTTTAGCTACTCTTCTCATTTCCGAAGTAACAAGCTCTATCGGTACTCCAAAAATATCACTAGCCGTTTTAGCATGAATATCTTTGCCTTCCCTAAATGCTTCTTCCAAAGCCGGAACTACAGCAATATGCGCCAAAATGCGAAGTTCAATTTGCGAATAATCCGCCCCTAAAATATAATCATTTTCTGGCACAAAAGCTTTTCTTATTGAACGGCCCAGTTCATCTCTAATCGGGATATTTTGTAAATTAGGTTCTACTGACGATAAACGACCAGTTCTAGTTAAATTCTGAGTATAAATAGTATGGATTTCTCCATTATGAACATATCCCAATAATCCTTCAATATAAGTACTATATAATTTAGATAACCCACGATATTCTAAAACTTTTTCAACAATTGGATGTTTATCGCGAATTTTATTCAAAACGTCAGCAGCAGTTGAATATCCATTTGTTTTTTTCTTTCCGTGTGGAAGTTCTAATTTTTCAAATAATATTTCTGATAATTGTTGTGGTGAAGATATATTAAATTCTTCGCCAGCCATATTATAAATGTCTTTCGTTAAAAGTTCTAATTTGATTTTAATATCTTCGCCCATCTCTAATAATTTATCGCAGTCAACTTTAACCCCCGTGAATTCCATATCAGCTAAAACTGTTGCTAAAGGAAGTTCCACCTTTTTAAATAAACCAGTAACTTCGTCCTCTTGTAATTTATTTTCAAAAAACTCTTTTGTTTCATAAATAAATTTAGCCCTTAAAATCATACTCTTAATAATTTCTTCTTCACTTGGCATTTTTAAATGAATAAATTTTCCATATATAGTTTCGTAAAAATCTAGTTTATAATCAATTTCATTGGCTAAATAAGCCATATCATCCTTAACATTATAATCAAGCAAAGCTCCTGCTATCATTGTATCAAAAACAACATTATCAATTTCTATTCCTAAATATTTAAGTGCAACTATAACCTTTTTAACATCATAAGTATATTTTATATTCTTTCTTAAAAAATCTGGATTTTGTTTAAGAACCTCTAATGGAATAAAATAACTAATTTTATCATTATATACGCCCATTCCAAGCACTGGAGCCAAATGGTAATTAGCGCCAAACACTTCTAAACTAATGGCCACTTCTCCATCTATTTCAAGTTCTGAAACATCATTGATAACTTTTATATCAAGTTCCTTCTTCTCCTCTTTTTTATTCATTTTTTTCAAAAATGAGTAAAATTCTAATTCTTCATATAAATGATTGAGTTCTTCCATGTTAGGTTCTTTAATTTTAATATCATTGATATCAATTTCTACTGGAACATCTCTTACAATTGTTGCCAAATCATAACTCATATAGGCATTATCTTTATCATTGAGTAACTTTTCTTTTAATTTTCCAGAAATACTGTCGATATTTTCATATATACCATCTAAGGTTTTATACTCGTGTAATAATTTTAAAGCTGTCTTTTCCCCAACGCCTTTAACACCTGGAATATTATCCGAAGCATCTCCCATTAAGGCTTTTAAATCAATAACATTAATTGGTTTAATCCCATATTCTCTTTCAAAAGAATCTTTATTATACCTGATATAATCCTTTTGTTTTAATAATTTAATATCTACATCGTCACTAATTAGTTGTAGTAAATCCTTATCACTGCTTACAATTGTTCCAATATATTCCGAATCCTTATTACAATACTCACAAAAAGTTCCAATAATATCATCAGCTTCGTAATTATCTATTTCATAATATTTAATTCCCATCGCTGTCAATAATTCCTTGGCCAAAGGAAATTGAATTTTAAGCTCGTTTGGCGTTTCCACTCTTCCGTCTTTATATACATCGTATTTCTCATGTCTAAAAGTTTTACCTTTATCAAAAGCTACAATAATATATTCAGGCTTCTCTTCATTAACTATTTTATTGATCATGTTCGTAAAACCAAATAACGCATTAGTTGGAAATCCCTTACTATTGTTCATAAAATTTCCAGCATAAGCTGTTGCATAGTAGCTTCTAAAAAGCAAATTATTTCCGTCAACCAAAATTATTTTTTTCATATTATCACCTTCTATAATTATAACATCTTTGTCTAATTATTTATACAGTAAACTTAAAATCAAATGAAGAGAAAAATATTATTAAATTATAAAACTTGAAAAATATTAAAAAGTTGATATTAATATATTATCAATAAAGGAGAGAAAAATATGGAAAAATTAAAATTATAAAAAACCGGATTAGCTACTTTACTCGCATTCAGTCTAATCCCAAATGCATCAACCTTATCTGGATGTGATTCTGATGGCTCTGAAAGTACTGATGAGCAAACTGAAGAGCAAATAACAGAAAAAGAAACTAAGGAATTATTTTATGCATATGTCCAAGAAGAAGATCAAACTTATATCTTTGAACCATACACGCACAATTTATATTGCAGTTTCAAGGTAAAAAATAAGTTTAATCAAATAAAATCACCAGATGGATATGTATTGTTAGATGCAGAAGTCTATTGAAATCATCATATTGTATATACCAATGTCGAAACTGTGGAAACCACAGCCACTTATAATCCTAACACAAAGACTGTGGAGTGCTGGCAACCAGGAACACCTATCGAACAAATTAATGAACCGTCTAAAGAAACATCTCGTCAAAAACATATACTAAAAATCAATAAAAGTTTAAAGCAAACCACTTAAATAAATAAGTGGCTATTTTATTAATAAAATTCATTAAAAAAAACGCCTTAAGCGTTTTCTGTTTGTACATATTTAAAACTAACTATTTTACTAAATATTCCTCTAACCATCGGTCCTACTATAAATAATTGAAGTGGTAAAGCAAATATAAAAGAAAATCCGATATTAATTAAATAATTGGTTACAAAATGTGAATCAATTCCGCCTGACATAATAGTACCATACATCCCCATTAATAAAACCATTCCAATTACCATAAATAAAGTAATAAACAATCCTGTATACTGTGGCTTATTCTTAGCTAATTTAAAGCTTAATTTTTTAGCATTAGGATTTACTAAAAAGTAACTAATTACAAAAGCTACTATAAAAGTTGGTCCTAAACTTTTAAGCCAAATAATCAGCGTATTTTCAGAAAGACCGTTGTGTAAAATCATATTGTAAGCACTCATAATTATACACATAAATGAACACATAATTAAAGAAAATATAAAATTTTCTTTTTTTGTTTTTGGCATTTTCATCTCTCCTTTCTAAAAGCACCCTTCCATTATAACACTTTTTTTTGTTTTTCGTAATATAAATTTTATAAAATTTTCTCACAAAGTATTATATTAAAAAAATGATTCCTTGCCACTCAGAAACCATTATTTTTTGTTAGCTCGACCGTGTATAATCTAGTGTGTAAATAAAACATACTAGATTTTATTTATCAAAAA
>CAUERX010000031.1 GCA_959020415.1 uncultured bacterium
TTTTATAGGAGGACTGAAATTGGTGAAGGTGGTCGGTGGTGGGAAAAGGGCAGGAGGGATTTAGGGGGGGGGGGGTATAATAACAATAATAACGTAGTAACTAAATTAGTATAGGAGAGTAGTGTAAGTATGAAACAAAAACGTAGGAAACGAAGTAACATAATAATAGTAAGTTTATGTGCGATAGTCTTATGCATGGCAGTAGGATATGCGGCGTTTTCAAGTGTGTTAGATATTAAAGGAACAAGCAGTATAACCAGTACATGGGATGTTAAAATAACTAGCGCTAAAGTAAAAGATACAAAAGGAGAGGCTGAAAATGTTAAAGGTCCAACTTTTGATAGTTTGTCGGCAACAATGGAAGCTAATTTTTATGTTCCAGGGGATGCTATTACATATGAAGTTACTGTTAGTAATTTAGGCACCTTAGATGCCGTTCTAGATTCAATAAAAATAAATCTCGAAGATCAGAATGTTATTTTGTTTACAGTGGATGGTATAAACTCTGGTGAAGAATTGTTAAAAGGTGCATCAAAAACATTTAATGTAACTTTAAAATATAATGAAGATATTACCAGTCAACCAAGTTTGTCAACAGTATCATTTACAATGAATATGAACTACCTTCAAAAGGGAAATAGTTCAAACTTTTCGGACGCCAATGTTCCAAGTATCGAACAAGGTTTAGCAATTAATAGTATAGAATTAACCCCATCAGAAAAAAGCATTAGTGCTAAGATAATAGCCAACCAAGCAAGTGTCTATTATTATTCAATAGATAATGACAAATGGTATGAAAGTATAAACAATACGTATACAATTAACGATTTAAAGCCATACACTGATTATACAGTTTACGTCAAGGCCGAAGATGACGAAGGGAATGTCGTAGTGTCTAGTAAGCAAGTGAAAACTACTGACACCACTAATCCAACTATTAATTATAAATTAGGAACAAATACGGTTGGAGAAAATAATTGGTATAAAGAATTAAATATCGAAGCTGAAGTTAAAGACAATGACCAAGTTAAAGAGGCATTATATTGTATAACAACTAATGATAGTTGTACACCAGATAAAAAATTAACTTTAACCAATAATAAAGGAACTATAGCTTTAGAAAGTAATAGTAAAAAAGAGAAAGTATGTATAACTGCCAGTGATAGAAAAGGAAACAATTATACAAAATGCTCTGATTCCTATCAAGTAGATAGTATAAACCCAACTATTGATTCACTGAACTTAACTCCTGACGATGATACAATGACTATAACTGTAACCGGAACTGATGCGCATAGTGGATTATATACTTATTACTACAGTAAGGATGGAGGAGAAACATACGTAAGTAGTTCAAACCCAAATTATACTTTTACCTCATTAGAAGAAGGGGATTATTTAGTAACTGTATACGTTTTAGATAAAGCGGGAAACAAATCAGAACTTGCTGCTAAAACGACAACCATAAGGCATGCTAGTTTCTGTGCCCACAATGACATAAATGACTTAGGTGATTGTGTAGTAGCAACCGAAGCTGGAAATAAAGATGTAGTTGCCGCTAAAACAGCAATAAAAGAAAAAGGGACTCCAAACTTTACAGTAACAAGTCCTAGTATTACATACAGTGAAACTCACGGCAATACTACTTCCAATTATGACTATACAACATTCCATAACATCGGAACAGGATATACTTTCAATACGGCAACAGGGTACTATACTTTAAAAAACTATACATTAAAAGATCCAACCACCGTTGATTATTCAACAGGCGATTATTATACATGTATTAGTACTAATACTAGTTGTACAACCTTGTATAAAATTGTAGGGGCAAGTAGTACTGTAAATAGTTCAACCGGAGTTACAACTTATAGAATAGTAAAATACAATTATGGAACTAGTATAAAAAGCTACGATACTAGTGAGTCAGGATTATATGCCGCAAGTGATGATAATGGAACAAGCTATTATTATAGAGGAGCCGTTGGTGGAAACTATGTTAAATTTGCCGATAAATATTGGAGAATAATAAGAGTAAATGGTGATGGAACCATCAGAATGATATACGATGGAACAACAGCTCATCAAAATGGTGAAGCAAGTAGTAATAGACAGGTTGCGACTTCCGCCTTTAATTCGTGGTGGAGTGATAATGGTTATGTTGGTTATATGCATGGTGACATGAGGAATAATAAAATAACTGAATATAATCTAGCCTTCACATATACAGGTCTATCAAATACAGCTAAATACTATTTTGGAACTAGTTATACTTATGATAAAGCTAGTAATACTTTTAAATTATCCGGAGATTTAACCGCTGAAACGTTGACTGAATACAATATCAACCATAATAATGCCAAACTTTATTCATGTTTCTCTACTTCGAGCGCAGGAACATGTCAAAGATTAGTGCGCATTCAAAAATACGTAAGCCCAACTTCAATGAGTGTAACATCTATTGAATATTCAAGTCCTTCATATAATGAAGCACATGCTAATCAAAGTAATAGTACAATGAAAACGTATTTGGATAATTGGTACAAAAGTAATTTAAATACTTATAATGATAAAATATCAAATGAAGCTGTATTCTGTAATGACCGAACAAAATCAAACCATAATAGCGGTTTATATCAAAACACAGGGTATGGAATAACCCCAACAATTTATGGATATGATCGTTTCTACTCATGGGATGGAGCAGCTAAAGGGCCAAGATTAACATGTCCACAAAGTAATGATAAATTCACTGTATCAAGTACGACTGGAAATGGAGCCTTAACTTATCCTGTAGGATTAATTACAGCCGATGAAGTAAACATGGCAGGTGGAAAAACAAGTGCTCAGAATTTATTGTATTACTTGTATTCGGGAACAGCATATTGGACCATGTCGCCGTCCCACTTCAACGTTAATTCCAACGCTTTCGAGTTCGGCGTCACTAGTACGGGCGAGCTGCGCGGCTGGAACTTTGTAAGTAATGGCTACGGCGTCCGCCCAGTTATCAATCTAGATCCTAAAAATCTAACATTCACAGGATCTGGAACCATGGAAGACCCATTTGTTGTTTCATAAGAAACAACATTCTTCTAACATTATCTAGTATAAATGGTCAAAAATGACTCTTCATTTTTGACCCGGGATTAATCTATATTGTGGTCAAGTCTCTGTCGCCGTCCAACTTCAACAATAATTCCAACGCTAACGAGTTCAACGTCACAAGTACAGGCGAGCTGAACGACTGGAACAATGTAAGTAATGGCTACGGCGTCCGCCCAATTTCCAGTCTAAATTGTAAAAATCAAAAAAAAGGGGTTAATCTATATTGTGGTCAAGTCTCTGTCGCCGTCCAACTTCAACAATTGGAGCAATGCTAACGAGTTCAACGTCACCGGTGCAGGCGAGCTTACGAACAACAATGTGAACAATGGCTACGGCGTCCGCCCAATTTCCTACTACAATTAGTGATCATTTACTAATGAACCGAGAAGTTACGCGGCTACGGCTAATAACGAGAGGAAGTAATTGCTAACGCAATAATCAATTTGCTAGATTGGAAACAAGGTTAGTCCCTTGCTAATAAGCTAAATATAAGATATAGACGTTATATAACTTTGTTTATGTAACTATTGCTATATTATTTAGTAAGGAATACTTAAGTATTCCTTACTATTAAATATTTGGAGGGCCATATGAAACTATATGATATTTATATCGATTTAAAATCCAATTTTATGGATGCAGTGGTATTGACCAAAAGTGGTAAATTCTATGTCACCTTTGATAATGATGCCTTGCTCTTAAGCTATCTATTTAAATATAAAAAAATAAATAATAAAGTAGGTTTCCCTGATACTACTTTACCAACCATTCTCAAAAAATTAAAAGAAAATGACATAAGTTATATTGTCGATGACGAGTTTAAATATATTAGTGAGAACAGTAAATATTATGTTTTATTACAAAAAGCTAATGAAGATTTGATTGTGACTAATATGTGTGGAAGTCTTGTGATGAAAATAAAAGAAAAAGTAAGTGAAGATTTTGCTAATTACGAAAAGATAAGGAAGTTAATTGATGAATTATAATTTTAAAGTATTAAATAATTCTTATAAAACCACTAACTATATTAATAAAATTCTTCCTAACTTTCCTAAAAAAGAAGTTGTATTAAAACAAAATATTGAAAAGACTTGTTATGAAGTTATCAAAAATATATTTGCTTATAATATCAATGAGAGTACTCGTATTAAAGATAAAAATATTAAAGACTTACTCATCAATTTATCAATGCTAGATTTCTATGTACGAGTTTCTTATGACAAAAAGATTATCAGTAAACATCAATTTGAAGTCGTTAGCCGTTTTATAACAGAAATCAAAAAGATGGTTTATGGTTTAAAAAAGAGAGAGGTAGTTGCCAATGAATAAAAAGAAAGTAATAATAATTTCCCTTAGCCTTATTATCATTGCTTTTCTTATTTATGTTTTCTTTATTAAGAAAAATGAACCTGTACAAGTTGAAAAACAAACAGTTAAACATGAGACTGTAGAGTCTATCTATAAGACTGTTAAAGCTAATGATTGTACAGAGCTTGTTAGTTATGATAAGGATACTAACGTAAATGAGATGACCACGGAATCTATACTTTACTTAATATTTAATCAAATGAAAAAAGATAAAGTTTTAAAAGATAGTATTGAATTAAAAGAATATCAAGTTTCAGCTAGTAAAGTTTTTCAACAGGATCTTTGGCCTAAAGAGTTTAAAAACTATATATATGATGGATATAGTTATAGTTTAAATGGGGATACAATAACAAGAGAAAAAAAGAAGTGTTCTAGTCAAAAATATGTTTCAAAACTTTATGGATATAGTAGTAAAGATGAAACTTTGGAAGTTGATGTCGCCGTAGCCTATATTAAAAATAATAAAGTTTATGATTTAAAGAATAATGAAATAGGGGATTATGATAAAAACAATATTAATAAAATTTTAGACAAAGGTACTATTCAAGTATATAATTATGTTTTAGAAAATGGTAATTATTATTTAAATAGTATTGGTAGTAAATAATGGCAGTATGTTATGATGATATTTTATCAATTGATAAAATAATTGAAGTGTATAGAAATATCCGTTCAAACACCTGCCATAAAGAAAAGCTGGTTCGTTTTGAACTAGCTTTTTCTTGTAATGTTGTAAAAGTATTTGATACCTTAAATGAAAGAAAATATTTTCATCATCGCTATAATCTTTTTCTAATTTCCAAGCCTAAATATCGTATTATTATGAGTGAAATCATGTATGATAAAATCGTAAATCATCTTGTTAGTAAATATATTTTACTTCCAGTTTTAACACCTAAGCTCATTGAAATGAATGTAGCCACAAGAAAGGACAAAGGAACAAAAGCTGGTATTTACTATACTAAAAAATATATAAATACACTCAAACAAAATCATGATAAAGTATATGCCCTAAAATGTGATATCAGTAAATATTTTTATAATATAAATCATGAAATACTTTTAGAAAAATTAAATAAAGATATAGATGATCCTGAAATATTAAGTTTAATTTCTAATATTGTTCATAGTACTGATGAACAATATATAAATATTCACATCGACCGAATGATCAATAAAGAAATAGATAGATTAAAAGAAATTAAAGCTCCCGATTTAGAAAATAAAATAAAACAATTGAAATCATTACCACATTATATTAAAGGTAAGGGTCTACCAATTGGTAATGAAACCAGCCAGATTTTAGCAATCTACTATTTAAATCATTTAGATCATTATGTAAAAGAGCAACTAAAAATAAAGCATTACGTCAGATATATGGATGATTTCATTTTATTTCATCACGATAAAGAATATCTAAAAGATTGTCTTGAAAAAATCAAAATAGAATTGGACAAAGTTAAATTAACCTTAAATAAGAAAACCCAAATTTATGACTTAGACAAAGGCATGAACTTTTTAGGTTATAAATTTAAATTAAATGATAAAAGATTAATTACGCTTATAAATAATCAAACAAAAAAACGTGTTAAACGCAAACTAAAACGACTTAAAAAGCAAAATGCTCCTAACTACGAATTAGTAAAAGCTAGTTACAACGGCTATTTTATTAAAGCAAATAGTAAAGGATTTTTATATAAAGCAAAATTTTAAAAGGTAGATTAATTATCTACTTTTTTCCCTTGATAAGAATTCCTTTTTACCATTTCCTTATCAATATCATTAAGAACACTAACTTTTTTAGTTAACCAAGTAGGCGCAACCAAGTCAGAAGCCATTGGATCACCAGTTAGTCGTTCAATTACTATTTTAGAATTTAAATATTCAAGTTGATCACAAACTATGTTTACATATTCCTCTTTAGAAAGAAGACTAAAAGGTTTTTTTAAGTATAATTTTTCAAGAGGTGTTTTTTTAAGTATACTAAGCATGTGAATTTTGATTCCATTAATTCCAATTTTGTTTAAGTGCCTAACGGTTTCAATCATCATTTCTTTAGTTTCATAAGGAAGTCCGTTAATAATATGCGCAACAACAAAAATATTCCTTTTCTGTAATTCCTTAACCATATTATCAAAACATTCTAAATCATGACATCGATTAATTAATCTAGTAGTTTTTTCATGTATTGTTTGCAATCCAAGTTCGATAGTTAAAAAAGTCTTTTTGTTAAGTTTCTCTAAATAATCTAAGCATTTTTTATCAATTGCATCTGGTCTTGTTGCAATCGCCAAGCCTACGACGTTATCTAATTTCAAAATAGCTTCGTATTTTTCTTTTAAAACCGAAAGTGGGGCATAAGTATTAGTTCGCGCCTGAAAGTATCCGATATATTTAGCCTTTGGCCATTTTTTATGCATCATGGTTTTAACCTCATCAAACTGTTTTAGTAAGTCATCGGTAGGCTTACCAGCATATTCTCCGCTACCAGTTTTAGAACAATAAATACATCCCATATGCCCAACTTTACCATCGATATTCGGACAGGTAAACCCCGCATTTAAGCTAACTTTAAAAACCTTAGAGCCAAATTTATGTTTATAAAAATAATCTAAAGTATGATATCTTTTATTAGTATCTGAATAAGGAAATTCATTCATAAAGATTCCTCCTTAAGCTATAGACTATTTTACCATAAAACTTATTCAAAATTTTTAAAATATTAAAAATATATTTTTAAAGTGCATATCCTTAATTATAAGGAAAGCTTTAAAACAAAAAGTTTTCTAATTTGATTTTGTGTGAAAATGTTATGAAAAATAGAATTTTTTCACAAAAAAACTTTATATTATAAGGAAACTTTGATATAATTACCATGGGAGGTAGAAAAAAGTGAAAAGGAATTTACTTAAAGCAATTGGAATATCTTTCTTAATTTTTGTCGTTCTTAGTTGGATAATTCCAGTTGGCACTTATTCTAATGGTGAATTCACCAAGGGTAGTGTTGATGCTGTTGGTTTGTTTGATTTAGTAAATGTTCCAGTTTCAACTTTACTTACATTTGCTTTATATATTGTAGTATTTGCATGTATAGGCGGATTATATGGAGTAATGGAAAAAACAGGAGCATTAACAAGTTGGGTTGAAAAAATAAACAAGAAATTTAGTGGTAAAGAAAAAGGATTCTTAATCTTTACAATTATCTTCTTTGTTGTTCTTTCATCAGTAACTGGGTTAGTATTACCATTATTTGTCTTGGTACCACTATTTGCCATGATTTTATTCGCAATGAATTATGACAAAGTTACCGCTATGGCATCAACTGTAGGAGCAATGTTAATTGGTTCTGTATGTTCAACATATGGTTTCAACATAACAGGATATACTAAAAACATTTTAACTTTAGACATGAACAATGAAATCTGGGCTAAAGTAGTATTATTAGTACTTCTTACAGCTGCCTTAATTTTCTTCATTTTGAAATTTCAGGTTAGAAAGGCTGCCAAAGTAGCTGCACCTAGAAAAGAAGCAAAAGTAGAAAAAGAGGAAGAGAAAAAAGTTAAAGCGCCAGCTAAAAAAGAAACTAGTCAAGCTAAAAAAACATCCGCTAAAAAGCCAGCAAACAAAACTAAAAAAACGACAACCAAGAAGACAACACAAAATATGGCTGTTGCCAAAGATGTTAAAAAGGTTAAAGATGCTAAAAGCGTTAGTATTATCCCATTAGTAATTATCTTTGTATTAATGCTTGTAATTACTATGGTCGGTATGTATAATTGGTATTATGCATTTGAAATCAATGTATTTAACGAAATTCATACTAGTATTATGAGCGTTAAAATTGGCGATTTTCCAATCTTTGAACATTTATTAAGTGGTATCAGTCAAATTGGTTATTGGGGTAACGTTGAATTCATCATTATGATGGTATTTGCCGCTGTTATAATCGCATTTGTTTACAAATTAAAAGTAGGACAGTTTGTTGAAAGCTTTATAGCAGGTGTTAAGAAAATGTTACCAACTGCTATCTATGCCGCTTTAGCAAGCTTAATCTTAACTGTGTTATATCAAGCTTTATATAGTGGTACTGGAACTATAACTGATACAATGTTCAATGCAACAATGGGTATGTCAGATGGTTTCAATGTTTTAACTACTGGACTTACTGCATTCTATGGAAGTTTCTTCTATAATGATCTATATTATTTATTATCTAGTATGGCTGCATACTTAACTAGCTTCGATGCTGGTTCATTAACAATTGCAGGTTTATTAGTACAATCAATTTATGGATTAGGAATGATTATATTCCCAACAAGTGTTATTCTAATTGCTGGTCTTAGTTATTTCGATGTATCTTGGAAACAATGGTTCAAATACATTTGGAAATTCGCTTTAGCAGTTCTACTAATTGTTTTATTAGTTTGCTGCATACTAACAGTTATGTAATAACAAAAGAAAGCTAAAATAGCTTTCTTTTTTTCATTGAATTTTCACTAGACATTCATTTTGTTTTCACCAAATACTTTTATAATTTTTATATAAAATATGAGGTGTATTGTGTGAAAAAAAACCTATTCAATTTATTAAAAAGATATAAATATTCTTTAGTTTTTTTGTTAGCGATCGCGGCTTTTCTTTTTGTTTTCACTACTCACATTTATCCTAAAGTAAAAGCTAAATTATTAGAAGATGAAACCTGGCTTAGGGAAAATATAAACATAAAGCTAGATCAAACATTAGGGGATAATATTTACGTTATTGACGCTCCAGACGATGTTGATATTTTTACTGAGACTTACCAAAAAATAATTGAAGATAAAATTAATAAACAATTAAAAAAAGGAAATTATACCTTTGATAGTCCATTAATTATTTTAAATCCTTATGGAACAAACAACATGGGATTAAATATTTATTATGCTGATGACGCTGATGCTACATTATCATATACGATAAAAGCAATAGGTACTAATGATTACTCACAAACCTTAACTAAAAAAGAAAATTCTAATTATGAATATCAAATTATAGGCTTAGTTAGTAGTAAAACTAATATCATTAATTTAAAGTTAACGGCAAATGGTCAAACAATTAAAACCAATAAAATAAAAATAAAAATGCCTAAAAGTGAATCTAAAGTTGATGCAAAATTAGATACTGAAGAAGGTAAAAGTAAGGAATCTTTAACAGACGGCTTATATGCTTTATTGGGACATGATAAAAGCTTTAATTCTAATATTTATCTTTATGATAATGATGGAGTTTTAAGAGCAGAATTAGGCTTAAAGTCATATCGTACTGATCGCATAATTTTTGAAGACGATTATATGATTTATTGTTATAAAAACAACGGATTCATTAAAGTTGACAGTACCGGCAAAATTATTGATTTTTATGATATTAAAGGGTATACAATGCATCATGATTTTATTTATGATGAAATTAACAACAAACTAGTTATTTTAACTAACAAAAACAAAGAAGACACAATCGAAGATTATGTAATCACTTTAGATTTAGAGACAAAGGAAGTTTCAGAATTATTAGATATGAAAGACTATTTTAAAGATTATTATGATACCGCAGAAATTCCCGAAGAAGGTAATACTTATGGTGGTGATGAACTTGACTGGATTCACTTAAATAGTCTTCAAATAATAAATGGTAAAGATATTTTATTAAGCGCTAGGGAAATTAGTTCAATTATTAGAATAAATGACGTCTATGAAAATCCAACATTAAAATATATTTTAGCTGATGAAAGCATGATTGATGAATCAAGTTACGAAGAATATAGCTATACCAAAATAGGGGACTTTACTTCCCATGCGGGACAGCACACGGTTACTTATACTGAAGATGATAGTTTAGAGGATGGTCAATATTATATAACCATTTATAATAATAACTATGGTGGTGCTAGAACACGACCGAACTTTGATTGGTCAAATTATGAAGGTGTTGGAACTTATGAAAAAGGTACCAACTCAAAGTTTTATAAATACCTAATTGACGAAAAAACTAAGACTTATACCTTAATTCAAAGCTTTAACGTTCCATATTCCAGTATTGTTAGTAGTATTGAATATTATAAGGAAAATATCATCACAAGCTCTGGGAAAGACCACTCATTTGGCGAATATGATAGTGATGGAAACTTAATCAGGCAATTTAACTATACGTCCAAAAAATATGCATATAGGACATTTAAATACGATTTTAATGGTATTTGGTTTCAATGATAATGAAAGCTAACAGCTTTCTTTTTTTGCCAAAAACTTTCTCTATAAAAATATGACAAAATATGATAAAATTATATAAGGTGGTAAGATGGAAAAAACATTTGAATATAAACTAGACGGCGACAAATATAATGTTGAAGTAGTTTGCAAAAACAACAAAAATACCTATATTAAAATCAAAGATGATTTAACCATCTATGTTACAACTGGATTTTTCACTTCAAAAAGAGATATTAAAGCTATGCTTAATCGTGAAGAAGATTTTTTAAGAAAAGCGTTAAATAAAGTAAAGCACAAGCAAGAGCGCGAGCAAGACTTCTATTATTTGGGCGACAAATATGATATAATAATAGTACCATTTAACGATATCGAAATCGATGGTGACAAGATATATACACCGAGTGAAACAAAATTAGAAAAGTGGCTTTCTAAACAAACAAAAAAAGTATTTGAAGAAAGATTAGAAGCCTGCTATAACTTATTTGATGAAGATATTCCGTATCCAAAATTAAAAATCAGGTCGATGAAAACAAGATGGGGTGTTAATCATAAGTTAGATAGTTCTATTACCCTAAATGCAAAGCTAATCCGTTATGATCTTAAAATTATCGATTATGTAATTATTCATGAATTGAGCCATTTTGTTCATTTCGATCATTCAAGGGCATTTTGGAATACTGTTGAATACTATATGCCGGACTATAAAAAAGCTGTTAAAACATTAAAAGAATAGAGGTGGTAATTAATGAAAAAAAATTTAGTATGTTTTGCCCTATGTCTTCTTTTATTTATCCCATTAAGCGTTCAAGCCGAAACTTTAGATGAATATGTTGCTAAAGCTGAAAAAGCCTTAAAGTCTTCACAATCAACTAAACAAAAAAAGCAAATGACTGAAGAGGAAAAGAAAAAAGCTTTAGCCGAAAAAGAAGAGATAACTAAGAAAATTCAAACAATCCAAACCGATATCACCAAATTAGAAACTGATATTAAGAATTTGGAAGCATCGATTAAAAATAAAGATAAAGAGATCAAAGAAATATTAAAGTTTGTCCAAATCACAAGTGGAGAATCAGTTTATTTAGAATATGCCTTTGGCGCAAGCTCATTTACTGATTTTATTTACCGCGTTTCAGTGGCCGAACAATTATCAAGCTATAATGACGATTTAATTACTGGCTATAATAAAGACATTAAGACTTTAGGACAAAAACAAAAAGATTTAGCAGCCAAAGAAATTGAGTTAAAGGAACAGCAAAAGAAATTAAATGAATTAATTCAAAAACTATCAAAAGAAATCGATGAATTAAACGACACCGCTCAGTCATACGATGCTGAATATAAAAACCTAATGAATTATGTTAATCTTTTAAAAAATAAAGGATGTAAGGGTTATGAAGATATGTCTGCCTGTGAAGCTAGATTAAATCCGCCAGCTGTAAGTGGTGGCGGCGGAAGCGGTGGAGGAAGTAGTAGCGGTAGTGGGGGAGTTACTGGCGGCGGTAATGCCAATGGCTTCTACATTCCTTTAACTAATGGACGAGTAACACAAAACTATTACGGTAAAAGTCATAATGCTATCGATATAACTAATTATGAAGGTGCTCCTGTGTATGCCATTACTACTGGAACTGTAATTACTGTTTCCCGTAATCAATCATGTGGAAAAAATATTGTTTATATTCTTCATAATGTTAATGGTCAAATGTATACAACAGTTTACTATCATTTAAAAACAACTAATGTTAGTGCAGGTCAAACCGTTTACTATACTACTCAGATCGGAACTCAAGGTGGTAATCCAAGTTATGATAGTTGTACTACTGGGTCTCACTTAGACTTCAAACTGTTTAAAGGAAGATATTTAAAAGACTTCTTCTCATTAAGTAATGGGCCACACATGAACCCAAGAGTGTGGTTAACTCAACTACCTGGTGAGGGAAAACGTTTCACTAGTAGATAGAAAAGGGTGAATAAATGCGAAAATATTGTTATTTAGTTTTAACTATTGTTATATGCTTTGCTTTATCAATCCAAGGTGTTAATGCAAAAGAATTAACCCTTAATCAATTAGAAGCTCAGGCAAAAGCCAATAGAGATGCTTATAATAAAGCTAAAGAGCAAAAAGCTCTTACTGAAACTGAAAGAGCCCAAGCAACAAAGCAAAAAGCTGAAGTAGAAAATGAAATCAAAAGTATTAATGTTGAATTAAAAACTATTGAAACTGATATTACCAAACTTCAGGAATCTATGAAAGTTAAAGACAAAGAAATTAAAGAGCTTATGAAATTTGTTCAAGTGTCAAATGGTGACTCTGCTTATTTGGAATACGCTTTTGGTGCAAGCTCATTTACCGATTTTATTTATCGTGTTTCTGTAGCCGAACAATTATCTAGCTATAATGATAAATTAATTAAAGAATACAATGAAAATGTCAAACAACTAGAACAAAAACAAAAAGAACTAGCGACAAAACAAAATGAACTTTCTAAAAAACAACAAGAGCTTACAGTTTTAGAGGCCAAGTTAAGCAAAGAAATTGAAACTCTTCAATCAGGAATGATAAGTAAGGATCAAGAATATAAAACACAAATCAATTTAATTAATAGTATGAAAAAACGTGGCTGTAGTGGAAATGATACTATATCAAGCTGCCAAAGAACTATCAGTAGCGGTGGTAATATAGCAAGTGTTAATGGAACATATATGCCAATTTCTAGTGGATATGTTACTAGTGATTATGGCTGGCGTGTTATCGGTGGAACAAGCGAGTTTCACACTGGTATTGACTTTTCAAGGAGTATTGCTGGCGATACAGTATATCCTATTGCTGATGGAGAGGTTATTATGCTTGATAATAATCCAACTTGTGGAAATCATATAGTATACGTTAAGCATAATATTAATGGTCATTCGTATATCACTTCTTACTGGCACCTTTCAAGCTGGTCAGTTAGTGTTGGTCAAAAAGTCTCTTATACCACTAAAATAGGCTCAATGGCTGGACGTAATTCAGTTGATCGATGTTCTGGTGGTATCCATGTCCATCTTAACTTATTTGATAATAAAGGTAATAGCTGGGAAAATAGAGTTATAGCTGGAGGCAATCCTAATAGTGGACGTATTAACCCACGAACAGTTGCCCCACAAATTCCCGGACATAATGGATATTTTAGTCACAGATAGAGGAATAAAGTTTCCTCTTTTTTTGACAAATTATTATCATTTTATTTCGTTATAATATAAAAAGGTGATATAATGAAAGTAAAGATTTTTGATGAAAGCCACGAAAAAGATTTAGAAAAGTCAATTAATGACTTTATATCTGATAACGAGCCAGAAATAATCGATATTCACTTCTCCGTAGCTGTGACAGCATATGGGGAAGAACAGATATATTGCTTTTCCGCGCTTATCGTTTATAGATAGGGTGATGTTATGAAGAAAAATAGCTTTCTTGCTGGAGCAGCTATTTCAACTATTGGAATAATAATTTGTAAATTTATCGGTCTTGTTTACGTTATCCCATTTTATGCGATAATTGGTGTTCAAGGTGGAGCCCTTTACAGTTATGCCTATTCAATTTATAACATGTTTTTAAATTTAGCAACCAGTGGTATTCCTGTTGCTATGAGTAAAGTCGTAAGTGAATATAATAGTTTGAAATATTTTAACACCAAGGAAAAGACCTTTAAAACCGGTCTTAAAATAATTGGTGTTTTAGGTGTCTTAGTCTTTTTAATACTAGTTATTTTTGCCCCTCAAATTGCCTATCTAATAATCGGTGATGTTAAGGGTGGTAATTCAATTGAAGACGTAACCTTAGTTATTAGAATAATCGCCACAGCTATTTTAGTTGTTCCATTTTTGAGTGTTTCCAAGGGTTATCTTCAAGGGCATAAAATTATGCAAGTTTCATCTGTCGCAAACATCTTAGAACAGATTGTTAGAGTTATTGTTATTTTAGGTGGTAGTTTCTTTGCCTTAAAAGTATTCCATGCCTCAGTAACAACAGCTGTCGGCATTGCTGTTTTTGGAGCTACGGTAGGTGCTATTGCCGCATATTTCTATGTTGCAAGTAAAATTAAGAAAAATAAAAAAGAATTAAATCGGACTGCTCCAGTAACGAGAGATGAAGTCAAGATAACAACTAAAGACGTGGCTCGAAAAATCATTTTCTATGCCTTACCATTTGTTGTTATCTCTGTTCTTCAATCGGCGTTCACTATGGTTGATGTTTTCACGGTTGTTAAATCATTAGTATCTTTAGGTTATACTACGGCGATCAGTGAAAATGTTTTAAGCGTTTTAGCTACTTGGGGAAGTAAGCTTAACATGATTGTTATGTCAATATCTACTGGTATTGTTATGAGCTTAATTCCGACTATTGCTGCCGCTTATGCCATTAAAAACTATAAAGAAGTTCATGCCAAAATAAATCAAGCTTTACAAACATTACTTTTAGTTACTGTTCCTTTAGCGGTTGGTATTAGTTATATGGCTTCCGACGTTTGGACTGTTTTCTATGGTTATAATGAACTTAATATATCAATCTTTAGATTGCTAATTCTATCGCAGATTCCACTTTCAATAAGTTCCGTTATGGTCAATACTAATCAAACGATGAATAACACCAAAGAGACAATCCTTGCTTTAGGGGGAAGTGTTCTAGCTAAAATATGTTTAAATGTTCCAATGATGCATTTGTTTGATATGATGGGAATTGAAGCTTATTATGCTCCGATTGTCTTAAACATGATTATCGATACCTTATGTAGTTTATTCTTATTAAGCGTGATCAAAAAGAAAACAAATATCAGTTATCTCAAATCAACAAGAACTTTAATCAAAGTAACATTCTGTACTGCTATTATGATTGTTAGTTTAATGATTATTAATTTATTCATTCCAAATATTACTTCATCAAGATTTATTGCTATTCTTCAAATAATATTATATGGTGTAATTGGTGTCATTGTTTATTTTGTTGTCGCATATAAATCTAAAACAATTGATGAAATATTAGGCAAAGGTGCTGTTCAAAAAGTATTTATTAAAGTAAAAAGTAAGCTTGTCAAAAATAGTAAGGTAGGTTAAACTGGAGAAGTTAAAGAAAAAAATTATTTCTGATATTGCTTTTTCACCAGCAAAATATTCTAAACCATTTATTATAACGCTATGTTGATATTCCAGAAGCAGTAAAACAACAATATCAAGATTAAACAATTTGACTATTAAAACCATTTATGGTAGTATTATGCCAGATTAAAGGAATAAGATTTAAGAATTAAAAAGAGGGGAAGTGCGAGTATGGAAAAATTAAGTTTTTTTGAAAAATTAGGCATTCTTGGTCAAAATATTCTCGCGCACCCTATTTTTATATGTCTTTTATTATTACCAGTATTATTAATATTCTTTAATAAAAAAATAACTAAGAAAGCTGTTGTTTTAATTTACATTGCAGTTATATTAGTAGTCCTTTTTGTCGGTAATACAACTCTTTTTGAACTTTTTGATAATGTTGTTGACGGTATATTTATGACTCTGTATTTTCCAAATTTCATTACCTTATTTATCGTTGAAGTTTTATCGGCCATTATTACTTTAATTACTTTCTTAAAAAAAGATATCACTAAAGTAACAAAAATTATTAATATTACAGGTTTTGCTATTATTCAGACATTATTCTGTTTAGTATTGACTATTATTCAAGTTAACGATATTGATATATATAAAGAAAATGCTTTATATGCCAGTAGCGATGTTCTGACTTTAATGCAACTTTTAATGGGAACTTTTGCCCTCCAAATTATAACCTTAGTTGTAGTGCACGCCATTGATAGAATAACAGCCAGATTAGATGCCAAAGAAAATGGTACTAGTATTGATATTCAAAAGCAAATAGAAAGCTTAAAAGAAACAAAAACAGTTCTTCCAGAAGGTAGAATAACTCATGCTAAAGTAGAACCTGAAGTTAAAATAATAGTTAAAGAACCAGAAGTAAAACTTCCACCGATTATTCCTGTAAAACCTTTAGATAAAAATTTAATTAAAGAAGAAAAAATCGAACCAATTAATTTAAATGAAGAAATCATTAAAGAAGAACATAAACCTGATTTATTAAAGCCAATGGAAGATCCAAAACCATTCATTAGTCCAAAAACTCCAATTGTTAAGGAAGTTGTTAAACAAAAAATATCAGAACCTATTAGTAAATCACAAGACGTTAAAATACCAATAATTTCAGAGCCAGTTTCTTCTTTTGAAAATTTTAAATTAGAGTATCCAGAAAAAAAAGCTCCAGCAGTAACTGAAATGGCTTCAGTGATTAAAAAAGAAAAATTAAAGCCTATTGAAACATTTATCAAACCAACACCTATCGAATTTTCAAAAGTTGCAAAAAAGGTAGCCCAGCCTTCAGTTGTGAATGAAACCGTGGCTCTTTCAGAACAAAAGCTGCCTATTGCTCAGCCAGAACCAATAACTAAAGAAACTCCAAAACCAGTTGTTCAAGCAGTACCTGAACAATCGCAAGAAGGAAAAGAACTTATTACTAATTTAGAAATTATTGATTTTGATAAGACTGTTAAAGCTATTAAAAACTTAAAAACTGTATATACATTATAAGAAAGTTTAAAAACTTTCTTTTTTATACCCCACCAACTTTGGTTAATGATCAAAATAAATTTTTTTGATGAAAAGAGATTGAAAATATTGACAATAGGGGGGGGGGGGGGGGGGTATAAAAAAAATAGAGAGCAAAAAGAAAAAATGAA
>CAUERX010000032.1 GCA_959020415.1 uncultured bacterium
CAGTTGCTTTCACAGCATCAGGAAATATAGTAGCCAAGGTAAGTGATGGAACAAACACTGTAACCGCAAGTACCTATACAGTAAATATAATAACTTCAACTATAACGGTAAATTCAACTTTAGGAGGAAGTGTAACAGTTGCTAATATAACTAAAGGAACAAGCGTTACATCGAGTAATGCTACCAAGAAAACCATTACAGCTATAAATGGTGACAGCATAAAAGTAACTACTTCACTGAAAGATGGCTTTGAAATATATAGTTTGAAAAAGAATAGCACTAATATTGATAGTAATTATACTGAAATCATGGGTTCTACTAATTATTCAATAATGGGAATTTTTAAAATGAAATATTTACCATTTAGTATTGGGACAGCATTAGATTTGGAATATAATTTGACTTTTAATGACGAAGTGGCCGATTTTAATCAAGAGCCGGTTCAGCTTTGGTCGCCAGGAGGACGATTTTATATTGAATTTAAGGGGGTAGAAAATAATACAGTATATTACGGTATTCAGAATTATTATTTTCCAAATAAATATATACAAGTTAGAAATACAGAGGAAGTATTGCCAGGATCGCAGTGTACTATTTATGATTGGATTGAGGGAGAAACTGATTTCTATTGGTATTTAGAAGATGCTGGAAGTGGATATTTCTACATCGTTAATAAAACAGGATATTGTATGGAAGTAGCTAATGGAGTAGCACATAATAGTTCTTATATTACGGTAAATAATTGTGATAATACTGTTAAACAGCAATGGAAATTTTCTATATAATTTATAAATTCGGATGAGAACAATTACTTTTTGTAGTTGTTCTACCGTAGTCTATGAATAGCCCTCAATTTTATAACTAACACATATTTTACTTTCTCTTCTCATAACCTACTAGTAAAATAAATATGTTAATTTTTGTTTACTTTTTATTCAATAAAATATATAATGAAAGTATCGAAAGGGTGGTTTGTATGTCTAATAGTAATAAAGCTCGAAACATTTTGATTTTTATTGTTTGTATTGTTGTTTTATTAATAATTGTTGCTTTAGCTGCTTTCAAATCATATGATGATAAAGTGAATAATAATTTAGATGTAAAAATTACCAATGTCATTAGTCGTAATATTAAAGGTGAAGCTAAAAACATGGAAGAACCCATTTTTAATGATAGTGAAGTTAGTTTTAAACCTAGTTTAGCAAGTGCTGACGATTCTATCAGTTATGATATTACCATTACTAATGATAGTGATGTAAATGCCTATGTTGATACTATTGCTATTAATCAAAGTAATAATATTAATTATAAAACTAGAGGATTAAAAGAAAATGATGTTATTTTACCTAGCCATACTGCTACATTGAGTCTAAAAGTAAACTATAGTGAAACTAAAGAAATAAATGATCAAAATTTAACCGTTAAACTTGAATACTCTAAATAATAAACTTAAGCCAAATTTTAAGTTTTTTTGGATTTAAATTTACAAGAACCTTTATAAGTTGATATAATGAAAATATAATATATGGAGGGAGTTTGATAGGTTCGGTGAAAGTATAAAATTAAAATGTAATTAGAGAGAGGATGTAAGAAATATGAAATGTATTAAATGTGGTAATGAAGTGCCAGCAGGAACTGTTTTCTGCCCAAATTGTGGAAATCAAGTAATAAGTGAAAACACTAACAACGTAAATGAAGGAGCTGTAAACGTAACCCCAACACCAGTAGCTCCGAATAAAAAGAAAAATATGGTTCCAATAATCATTATAGCTGTTGTGGTTATTTTAGTTATTGTTGCTTTAATTTTAGTAGTACCTAAATTTTTTGGTTCAAAAACCGTAGTTTGTACATTAACTGATAAACAAACTACAGGAACAATTGATACAACAGTAACTGCTAATTTCAAAGGAAATAACTTTGATAATGCAAAATTTGAAATGGATTATAAGTTCTCAGGAATTTATGCCAATTATGTAGATACAATCTACACTCAATTAGAACAATCTTTCAAATCGTATAATGATAAGGAAGGTGTTGAAATTAAACTTGATAAGAAAACTGCTGGTGTAAATGTTACTATGAATGTTGACCAAAAGGGAATTGAGAATGTATCTCAAATTAGTCTAAAAAATACTAATCAATCTGCTGATAAATTCATCAAAGATATGGAAGATCAAAAATATACTTGTAAAGCTAAATGAAAAAAGTTTAGTAAATGTGAACCTTTAGTATAGCTACTAAAGGTTTTTCTTGTAAAAAGGAAGTATTTGGTATAAAATGATAATAGGTGATAATAATGAAAAGAGGTTTTACCCTAGTCGAATTATTAGGTATTATCGTGTTATTAGGTGTTATTATTTTAGTCGCTGTACCATCGTTGATTGAGTCAAACAGGGTTGCCAAGATAAATGAAACTAATGACTTTAATGAAAATATTAGTACCGCTTGTGAATCATATGTTGAAGTTCATTCAAGCGATACCTCTTTAGCGCCCCTTTATGCTTCAACGCCAAGTTCAGTTTCTATAAGCGTTAGTAAATTGATTTCAGAAGGTTATTTGCAAGGTTCTCTTGTAAATCCTTCATCAGAGTCAAAAGCAACAATCGCTGATGAAAATGGAACCGTGACAATTACCATGTCTAATAAAAAAATCACATGTAGTTACAAAAAATAGACATAATAAAAAGGGAGGCAAACAATGAAAAAAACAATAAAAGATTATGACTTAAAAGGTAAGAAAGTAATTATTCGCGTTGATTTAAATGTTCCTATTGAAAATGGCATTATTATGGATGATAATCGTCTTAAAGAAAGTTTAAAAACAATAAAAGCTGCTATGCGAAAGGGTGCCAAAGTAATTCTTCTTTCCCATCTAGGACGTGTAAAAACTGAAGAAGATAAAATTAGATATACCTTAAAGCCAGTGGCTGAAAGATTAAGCGAACTATTAGAAAAAAAAGTAACCTTTATAGACGAAACTAGAGGTGAAAAAGTAAAGCAAGCTATTGATAAGATGAAAAACAAAGATATTGTTTTATTAGAAAACACGCGTTTTGAAGATTTAAACGGTGAAAAGGAAAGTAAAAACAATAAAGAGTTAGGTGAATACTGGGCTTCATTAGGGGATATTTTCATCAACGATGCTTTTGGGACTGCCCATCGTAAACATGCTTCTAACGTTGGTATTGCTAAAAACTTACCTAACGGAATTGGCTATCTCGTAGAAAAAGAAATTAAATTTTTAAATAAAGCTTTAAAAAAACCTAAAAAGCCATATGTTGTAATTTTAGGTGGCGCTAAAGTAAGCGATAAAATTCACGTTATTAATAATCTTGCCAGTAAAGCTGACTATATTTTAATTGGTGGAGCTATGGCTTTTACCTTCTTAAAAGCAGCCGGCTTTAACGTTGGTAAATCATTAGTCCAAAATGAAAGCATAGATTATTGTATAGACGTATTAAACAATTTTGAGGATAAAATAATCTTGCCAATCGATATCATTACTTCCCCTGAAATAAGTAATGAAGGAAAAGTCGAAGCAAGGTTTATCAATGAAATTGAAGAGGATGAAATAGGGTTAGACATCGGGTCAAGAACCATAAAAGTATTTAAACAATATCTTGATAATAGTAAAACTATTGTATGGAATGGGCCGGTAGGCTATTTTGAACTAGAACCATTTGCTGAAGGAACTAAACAATTATTAGAAATAGTCACTAGTGTTAATGCTACTACAATTTTAGGTGGCGGTGATACTGCTAGAGCTGCAATAAGTATGGGATATCAAGATAAGATTACTCATATTTCTACTGGTGGTGGTGCTAGTTTGGAAATGCTTGAGGGTAAAGACCTTCCGGCAATTAGTGTGATCGATGACAAAGAAAAATAAAATTAATGGCATTATAATTGCTTTAGTTACTATATTGGTATTATATCTTTCCTTAAAAGATGACTTTTTTGAAAAGATCAAATACCTATTTTCCTTTAACTTATGGTGGCTTTTATTAGGACTCATATTAGTTATTCTATATTGGGCCTTAAAAGCTTTAGTAATATTTTACTGCGTCCGTAAATTTGATAGTAAATACTCATTTAAAAAATCATTTAAATTAATGCTTGATACTCAGTTTTTTAATTCTGTAACTCCATTTTCAATGGGTGGTCAGCCATATCAAATATACAGATTAAAAAAACAAGGATTTTCATTAGAAAAGGGAACTAATATCGTTATTCAGGATTTTATTGTTTATCAGATATCCCTTATTCTATTAGGAACTATTGCAATAGTATCTAACTATTTTCTACAAATATTTCCGAGTAATTCATTATTAAAGCAGCTAGTACTTCTAGGCTATATTGTCAATGTAAGCGTTATAATTATTCTTTTTATTGTTGCATTTAACAAAAAGGGTAATAAAGTAATTCTAGATTTGGCAATTAAAGTAGGTGCTAAATTAAAAATAGTTAAAGATAAAGAAAAATTTTTAGCTAAAAGCACTGAAACAATTAACGATTTTCACAAAAGTGCAACAATACTTATGACAAGCAAATGGCATTTTATTAAAATTATTATTATCAATTTTTTAGCCTTAGTTTGCTTGTATTTAGTACCATATGCTTTAATAATAGGTTTAGGCGAAACTATTAATCCATTAATCGCTATTATAACTTCAGCTTATGTTATGTTAATTGGTTCATTCGTTCCAATCCCTGGAGGTAGTGGTGGCTTAGAATATGGTTTCGTAAAATTCTTCGGTGTATTTGTTGCTGGCGCTAAATTATCAAGTATTATGCTAGTATGGCGTATCTTAACATATTATTTAGGTATGATTGTAGGGGCCATTTTTCTTAATGTCAAAGAGGAGGAATAATTAATGCGAATAGGGATTTTTACCGATAGTTATCCACCATATATCAATGGTGTTTCAACTAGTATTTTAATGCTTCAAAGAGCTCTTGAGAAAAAGGGCCATCAAGTATTTGTTGTTACCGTTAATCCAGAAAACTTAACATACAAATATGAAAATGAAGATAAAATAATTAGAATTCCAGGTATTCCAATCGGAATTTACGATTATCGTTTAACTGGTGTTTATCCTTTAAGAGCTATTAAAAAAGTCTCTGCTTGGAATCTCGATGTCATTCACTCCCATACGGAATTCGGTGTCGGAACTTTTGCCAGATTAATTGCTTCCGAGTTTAATATTCCATTAGTTCATACGTATCATACAATGTATGAGGATTATATTGAAACCATAACAAAAGGATATTTTGATAAAAGTAGTAAAAAGCTAGTTGAATATATAACCAAATTCTATTGTGATAAAACATGTAGTGAATTAATCGTCCCAACTAAAAAAACATACGATTTATTTAAACAAAAATATAAATACGATCGAAACATTTATATCGTTCCAACTGGTATTGAAGTTGAAAGATTCTATCATGAAAAATTTAAGCCAGAAGCGCTTAACAGGATAAGAGAAAAGCTAGGCCTTAAGAAAACCGATTTTGTTTTACTCTATGTTGGACGTCTAGGCAAAGAAAAAAATATCGAGTTTATCATTGAGGTTCAAAAAATGCTTGCCAAAGACAAAAAAAATGTTAAACTAGTATTAGTCGGTGATGGACCTGATGCTAAAGATATTGAAAATCTCGTTTATAGATATAATTTAGATGATAGTGTTATCTTCGCTGGTAAAGTTGCCTACGAAGAAACTCCTAAATATTATAATATGGCTAATGCTTTTATAACTGCTAGTCACTTTGAAACCCAAGGTTTAACAGTTATTGAAGCCATGGCCGCTTCCTTACCGGCAATATGTATCGAGGATGAGAGTTTTACCTCAACAGTCATTAATGATTTTAATGGTTATATCTTTAAAACAAAAGAAGAGTGTAAAAATCAAATCCAAAAGCTCAGCGAAAGTAAAACCCTGCATCGTCAATTAGCTCGAGGTGCAAGGTCAAGTGCTGAAATGCATTCATCAAAGTATTTCGCTGAACAGGTCCTTGATGTTTATAAAAAGGCTATTGAAAGTGAAGGCGCTAATTTTAAAAGTAAATTCTTAGCGTTCATAAAGAAGGTACAATTATGGAAAAAATGATCATCGCTAATCACAAGATGAATATGACATTACCAGAGGTTGAAAATTATATTGAGGTTTTAGAAAAATCATCATTCAAACCAATCATTTGTCCAACTTCAATTTATGCTAAATTATTTGTTGATCATGGCTTCGAAACTGGTCTTCAAAATATTTATTTGGAGGATAAAGGCGCCTACACTGGTGAGATTTCACCAAAACAGGCTAAAAGCGTAGGCATTAATTACGTAATTATTGGTCATAGCGAAAGAAGACAAATATTTAAAGAAGACAATAGCCAAATAAACAAAAAAATAAAAAAGGCTTTAGAAAATGATTTGAAAGTTATTCTTTGTATCGGTGAAACCTTAGGCCAAAGAAATAATTATCAAGAAATTTTGTCAAAGCAAATTAACGAAAGCCTAAAGGAAATAGATGATGAAATCATCATTGCCTATGAACCTGTTTGGGCAATTGGTACGGGTATTACCCCAACAAATGAGGAAATTGATGAAATAACTAAATATATAAAAAGTTTATTTAGCTACGACGTCAAAGTTCTTTATGGAGGAAGCGTTAATCAAAACAATATCGCTTCCTTAAAAGCAGTAAATGTAGTATCGGGCTATCTCATAGGTGGAGCATCCACCCATGCAGATGAGCTCATTAAAATTGGAGAAGTTGTATCATAACTTCTTTTTATTTTTTTGCCAAGGCATTCGACAAAATTAGCTATTTTTTACTCTAGTAATAAGTGTCAATGTTTTGTATAATTTTAATATAGTAAAGGAGAATAAAAATGGAAAAAATAAACGTACTAATGATTGACGACAACGTTAATTTAATTGAAATGGTTAGAGAATACTTTAAAGAAAGTGAAAATATAAATATAACATTAGAAGCCCACGATGGATTAGAAGGAATTGAGGTTATAAGCGCTAATCAAGATAAATTTGATCTTATAGTTTTAGATCTTGTTATGCCTAAAAAAGATGGGATCTATGTTCTAAGTGAAATGAAGAAAAGAGGTATCAATAAAAAGGTTATTGTTGCCACTAGTTATAATGCCGCTGAGGTAATTAGAGAAGTTTCAGAATATGGTGTTAACTATTATGTGTTAAAGCCATTTGATTTAGAAGATCTGAAAAAACGAATTTATGATATTACTAATAAGAAAGAAAATAATCAAAATATTGATTTCTATCATAGTAATCTTCAAATATCAATTACTAAGATGCTACATGAGCTAGGAATACCTTCACACATTAAAGGATATCAATACATTAGAGAAGCAGTTGGAATTATTTTTAATAATCCAGATGTTATTGGAGGGATCACAAAAGAGTTATATCCAGAATTAGCTACTAAATATAATACAACTGTATCTAGAGTTGAAAGAGCCATTAGACATGCTATCGAAGTTAGCTGGAATCGTGGTAACCTAGATTTCATGGAAGAAATATTCGGATATAGCGTTGATATTGATAAAGCCAAACCTACAAATTCAGAATTTATAGTTACTATAGCTGATAAATTAAGATTAGATTTCCATAAAGTTGGATAATCTAATTTTTTTTATGGATAAAAAGGAAAGAAGTAGAAAACTTGAAATAATCGTTTTCTATTTTTCATTTAAGGAAAATGTGATATAATGAAAATAGGTGAAACATATGAAAAGAAATGGATTTACATTAATCGAATTAGTAGGATCAATAGTTATTTTAGCCATCATTGCTTTAATAGCCTTTCCCGCTTTACTTAGTATGTTAAATAAAGGCGAAAATCAAGTTAATGATTCAGTTAAAAATGTAGTTACTAGTGCTGCTGAAAAATACGTTAACGATCATATCGACGATTTTCCAAAACCATTAACTGGTGAATCAACTAAAACATATCCTTCTATTAAGGTAGAGACATTAAAAGACGATGGATATATTGAAACTACATTTTATAACAAGTATTGTGAAATACAAAAAGCAACTGTAACTGTAACAGCTAATACTAAAAAGTATAGTTATTCTATTGCTGAAAGTAGTTTAGATAAGGAGTGTCGCTAATGAAAAGAAATGGATTTACATTAGTAGAGTTACTAGCTACCATTGCTCTTTTAGCTGTTATTGCTACTGTTACTGTTCCAATCATTATCAATCAAATTGCTAAAACGAGAGAAGACGCACTTGTTGATAATGCTAATATGCTTATTAAAGCAGCTAATAACTACTACGCCGAAAGTCAAATTAATAAAAGTGTTACTGTTCCTCAGTTAGCTACTTATACTGATGGTAAAGTAACATATTGTTCCGGCAAACCAAAACTTGAATATAGTGGTAAAAATCCTACCAGTGGTAATATTTATATAAGTGCAACTGGTGAAGTTGAGCTTCGTATATATGATAAACAAATAAAAAAATGTGTTGAAAAAACCTCAACCGCTAAACAAGCTACAGTAAATAATTCTTTAAATGAAAACACTTGTAAACTTAGTAAATCATGTTAAAACTTCTATTATAGAAGTTTTTTTCAAACAAAAAAGTTTAGTTATACTAAACTTTCAAATTATGAATTAAGTTTATTCTGTTTCCCGCCAACATAATAAAGGACAGGAAATAACATAGAGTAACCATAAACATACCAGTTTATAGCTTGATTATCAGTGACAACTTCAGGAATTAACCATGCAATAGTTATAATAATTAAGATCATTCCTATTGTTGTAATAGTGTTTGCTTTATCACCTTTACCACAATAGATAAAGCCTATAACTGCTCCAATTATTTGTACTAATCCAACTACATATGCCCCAAGTGCACTTAAGGCTGCAAGTACATTAATTTCATCATCAATGATAGTTTCATATCCACCATTTAGTAAAACTGCAGTCATTAAGCCAATTGTAAGAAATCCAGCAATTAGTAGCATAACACTTGAAAATTTAATTAGACCTTTTCCCCTTGTTTTCATATAAACCCTCCTTGCGCTTAGTATAACAGGTATTTTCTAAATAATCAAATACTTAGTTGACACTTTTAAAAAAAATGTAGGTCTTTGGAGAATATTACTTTAGTATTGAAAAAAAACAACATCTATAATATAATGTGTGAGGTGATACTATGTGGAAAATTGGAAATGTTGACATAAAAAATAGAGTTGTTTTAGCCCCAATGGCTGGAATTTCTAACAGTGCTTTTCGAACAATTGTTAAAGAAATGGGCTGTGGCTTAATAGTTGCTGAAATGGTTAGTGATAAAGCAATATATTATGGAAGTAAAAAAACAATTGATATGCTTTATATGACCGACTTTGAGCGTCCCATTTCCCAACAGATTTTTGGAAGTGATGAGGAAAGTTTTAAAGTTGCTGCTAAATATATCGAAGAAAATATGCACCCGGATATTATTGATATTAATATGGGATGTCCAGTTCCAAAAGTTGCTACTAGAGCCCAAGCTGGAAGTGCCCTTCTAAAAGATCCTGAAAAAGTTTATAATATAGTTAAAACAGTAGTTCAAACAGTTAGTGTTCCAGTAACGGTTAAAATAAGAAGTGGTTGGGATAGTAATAGTATTAATGCCGTGAAAATTGCTAAAGTTTGTGAAAAAGCTGGTGCCAGTGCCATTGCTGTTCATGGAAGAACAAGAAGCCAAGGATATAGTGGAAAAGCAGATTGGAACATAATTAAAGAAGTTAAAGACAATGTAAGTATTCCTGTTATTGGTAATGGTGATATTAAAACTCCAGAAGATGCTAAAAAAATGCTTGATGAAACAAATTGTGATGCCGTTATGATTGGTAGAGGTGTATTAGGGAATCCTTGGTTAATTAGAGATACTGTTAAATACCTAGAAGATGGAATATTAATGCCACCACCAACTAAAGAAGAGAAAATCGCTATGATTAAAAAACATCTAGACTATTTAATGAAAACGAAGCCAGAAAAAGTTGCGGTGACTGAAATGCGAACTCACGTTAGTCATTATTTAAAAGGTTTAACTAAATCATCTGAAATTAAAAATCAAATATTTAAAACCACTAGTGCTAAAGAGTTTAATAAAATATTAGATGATTATTTAAAGTTTTAAAATCCTAAAATAAACAAAATATGTTTATTTTTATTTTGCCTCTTCATTGAATATCTAACACATTTAATGTATAATAATTAAAGAATAGAAGGTGCGCGTATGAAAGCTTCACTAGGAAAAAGAGCTTCAGCTTATTTAATAGATTTAATCATCATCATTATCATATTAAGTCTAGTTAGCTTAATATATCACCCAGATGTTTCATCCTTAAATGCTAATATGGATACTATAACCATAAAGTATGCCACTAAAGACATCACTTTTACAGAATATATAACAGAATTAAGTTCAATCTATAAACAAATGGATATTACTAATATTTTTTTAAACCTAATTAATATATTAATAATTATTAGTTATTTTATAATTTTCCCATATTTAAACGATGGTAAAACAGTAGGTAAAAAATTAATGCATATTGAAGTTCGTAATCAAAGTAATCAACCATTAAGCTTAACTAGCTTATTCGTGCGAAACTTAATTATCAATGGATTACTTTATTTATTAGCTGTTGTTATTTGTTCTTTAGTAGTCCCGGAAAATATTTACTTTGGAACCATTACCGCTTTAGGCATTATTCAAATTGGACTTTTATTAGCTAGTATTATTATGGTTCTATACCGTAAAGATAAAAAAGGATTGCATGATTTAATTGCTAAAACATGGGTAAGTGCATCTAGATAGGAGTGTATTAATGAAATTATATGTTGTTAGACATGGCCAAACTGTCAATAATAAATTAAGAAAAGTAAGTGGTAAAACAGAAACAATATTAACCAATAAAGGAATTGAAGAAGCAAGGCAAACTAAAGAAAAATTAAAAGACGTCAATTTTGATTTAGTTTTCTCTTCGCCCTTGATACGAGCAAAGGATACTGCTAAAGAAATAACCGATAATGATATAATTATCGATCAAAGATTAATTGAAAGAGACTATGGATTAAATGAAGAAATGTTAATTGAAAATACAAATCCTAAAGAATTGTGGGACTATAATTTAAACTATAATGATCATCAAGGGGAAACTGTTCAAGAAATTTTAAATCGTGTAAATCTTTTGATTTTAGATTTAAAAAACAAATATCCAGATAAAACAATTTTATTAGTTACGCATAGCGGGATTGCTAGAGCTATTTACTATAGTATTAATGGAATACCCAAAGATGGGAATTTAATGACAATTGATATTCCAAATTGTGGCTGTCAAATTTACGAATTATAAAAGGAGAAACATATGAAAGTATTATCTATAAATGCCGGAAGTTCATCATTAAAATTTAAGATGTATGAAATGCCTAAAAAAGAAGTTTTAATTTATGGCTATATTGAAAAAATTGGTTCAGACGCTAATTGGAAGATTATTACTGATAAAACTGAAGAATTTAATGGGAATGTTGCTAATCACGAAGATGCTGTTAGAATTTTAATCAAAGCGCTTTTTGAAAATAACATTATCGAGTCATTAGATGAAATAAAGGGAATTGGTCATCGAATTGTTAATGGTGCAGGTCAATATCAACCTCAAGTAATTAATGACACCGTTATTAGAAGATTAAAAAGTTTAAGTGCACTATCACCGGTTCATATGAAAGGCCATATTGCCGGTATTAGAGCTTTTCAGAAATTAGCGCCAGAAATTACACAAATTGCTTTTTATGATACCGCTTTTCATCATACCATCCCTGAGGAAAATTATTTGTATTCAGTGCCATATGAATGGTATGAAAAATATGGGATTCGTAAATTTGGTTTTCATGGGATTAGCTGTAAATATATAACTAATGAGATGGAAAAAGAATTGAATAAAAAAGTCAATTTAATTATTTGTCACATTGGTAACGGTGCCAGTGTTACTGCTGTTAAAAACAGTAAGTCAGTAGATAACTCAATGGGCTTTACGGCCAACTCAGGATTAATGATGGGAACTAGATGTGGTACAATAGATTATACAATATTGCCTTATTTAGCCAAGAAAACAAAAAAGACTATTCAAGAATTAGATGAAGTACTTAATTACCAAAGTGGTCTTGAAGGTTTTGTTAAAGGAGCTAGTGATAATAGAGATCTTCAAAATGCGATTGATAGTGGAAATAAAAAAGCCATATTAGCTAATGAAATGTATATAAATAGAGTAATAGAGTTTATTGCTAAATATTATATAATGTTAGATAATATAGACGCGCTAGTTTTCTGCGGTGGTGTTGGAGAAAATAATATTGTTTTTAGAAAAAAAATATTACTTAAACTTAAAAAAATAGGAATTACTTTAAATGAAAAGGCTAATAATCATATTTCTAAGTTTTCGGCCACTAATCGTGGTATAATAAGTAATAAAGATTCATCTATTCCTTGCTATGTTATTCCAACGGATGAAGAATTGATGATTGCCAAAGACACCTATGAATTTATAAAATAGAAAGTGTGATAATATGCAGAGGGTATTTAAAAAAATATATAAGGAAATAAAAAAAGCAAGCAAAATAGTTTTGGCTAGACACGTCGGACCAGATCCTGATGCTTTAGGTAGTACTTTAGGATTAAAAGAAATAATTTTAAATACCTTTCCTAATAAAGAAGTTTATGTTGTTGGAAATCCAGCTAGTAAGTTTAAGTTTTTGGGAATATTAGATAAATTCGATGAAAGTATGTATGATGGATTATTAATTGTAACTGATACTCCAGATTCAAAAAGAGTAGATGGGGTAGATCCAAGAAGATTTAAAAAATCAATTAAAATTGATCATCATCCATTTGTTGAAAAGATGTGCAGTATTGAATGGATTGATGATACATCATCAAGTTCTGCTCAAATGATTATTGAGCTCACCCTTAATACAAAATTAAAAATGTCTAAAGAAGCTGCTAAAAAATTATATACGGGATTAATTGCTGATACAAATCGTTTTTTATTCAAATATGCAACAGCTAAAACATTTTATTTAACTAGTTATTTATTAGAAGAAGCAAATATTGATATTACTGAAATTTATTCAACCCTTTATACTAGACCATATCACGAGATAAAATTTCAAGGTTATATGTCTCAAAACTTTATTATCACGGAAAATAAAGTTGGGTATATTGTTATAACCGAAGAAATTTTAAAAGAATTTTCTGTTGATGCCGCTACTCCGGGTAATATGATCAACGATTTTAATTATATAAATGAGATGTTAGTATGGGCTACTTTTTCTTACGATAAGGATTTAAAATCATACAGAACCTCTATTAGATCAAGAGGACCAATTATTAATGAAGTTGTCAGTAAATTTGGTGGTGGTGGCCATATTTATGCCGGTGGAGCTAGATTAAAGTCAGAAGAAGAAATTGACGAATTAGTAAAGGCATTGGATAAAGCTACTGCCAAATATATAAATGAGACAAACTAATTAATTTATTATCTGTTAATAAATAAAGTTGAAATAGTTATTTTTATAGAGCATAATCGTAATACGATATATTAGGAGGAACAAAATGGTAATAAATGCAAAACAAACAAAATCTATTGGTGATGGAGCATCATTATCAATTAACAATATTCAAATAGCTGGAAATAATCATAGTGCAGAGTACGTTTTTAAGATGAAAAATCAAGAATGTGGTCATTTTACATTAACCACACCTTAATGTTTACTAAAATGTATAGTGGGGTATTTGTTAGTAAAAAAACATTGAGCTGAAAAAAGAAAGTTATGAATGCCCTGAAGAATATTCAAAAAAATTTGGGTCTATTATTTATGCACAAGAGTCAGAAAATAAAACTATATCATCATTTAATATGGAAGACAATTATTATGAAAATGGACAATTAATTGGCAAATTAAGAACGTATAATATTCAAGAGAAAAGTGGTTTATTTAAACTTAAGGTTTGGAGTCATGATTCAATTAATTGGAAAGGTCAAAATTATTATTTATATCCATTAAAAATAGATAAAACATACTATTATTGCTGTCATTTAAATGGTAGTCTAGTTGCAGTAATCGCACTTGAAAGAAAAGGAATTTTTTCAGGTTCAGATCAAGATAATAGTTATGAGATATACGCTTATAACGAAATTGATAGTGATTTCCTATGCTTAATGGTAGCTAGATTTGATTATATATATTTCGAAGATTTTAATAAAGAAAATCGAGCAAGAAGTCGTCATGATTTTGAGTTTGATGGAAATCAGTCGGAAATATGTGCTTCAAAATTTAATCCTAATTTTATAAATAATATATTATCCCTAGATACAGATAGAAGTATTTAGTTAGGTAATACTCTTTATAGCAATTTAACTCTAGTCAAAAGAAGACTAGAGTTTTTTTTGATGGAAAAAGGGTTGAAATAGTTGACATAGGGGGGGGGGGGGGGGTGTTATACAAAAAAAACTTAAAATACAAAAAAAAAAAATAGAGAAAACAAGAAAAATAAAAGGA
>CAUERX010000033.1 GCA_959020415.1 uncultured bacterium
CATGGTCAAGTGTAACAAGTACAAATGCAGAAGGAGTAAAGAGTGCGAGTGTAACTATACCTGCGACATCAAACGCAAGTTTAACAGGAACATATTATTTATGGATAAAAGCAGGGAGTTTATCAGATGTAAGTGGGAACACATCAAATCAGGTAGTAAGTTCAGCCTTTAAGTTTGATAATAAAAATCCAAGTTTGAGTGTAAGTACGAGTAAGACAACGAAGAGTATAACAGTGGTAGCGACAGCGAGTGCCCTTTCAGGGATAAGTAAATATGAATTTAGTAAAGATAATGGAGCTACTTGGGTAAATAATGGAACCTCAAATGCATATGCTTTTACGGGATTATCGCCAGGTACAACCTATAACATTAAGGTAAGAGTAACTAGTGGTATAGGGAAAATTGCAACAGCTAGTGTGAATGTAATTACAACTACTTTGAGTGTTAGTTTATCAATGGCTACTTCTGGAACAACTAATTCAACATATGGTTGGGCTGCGGCTAGGAAAATTACCGCAAAATATTCAACTACTTGTGGAATTGATGATATAACTTGTAATTACAAATATACGCAAAATGAAGGAATATATAATAAAAAGGATAGTACTATAAACGTAACTAGTGGTACGTCTGCAAGTTATACGTTTGATAGTATAGGAACTATGGTTGGTTCGATATCAAATGGTGCAGAAACCAAAACAGCTACTTATACAGTGACTAAAGTAGGGAATGCTGCTACTACTTTATTGAATAAAGGAGTTGTAACTTCAGGTAATGGTTTATATGTGGATACATATGAAAGTATAAATAATAATCGATTTGTGTATCGTGGTTGGGGAGATGGTTTAAATAATTATATTAGGATTAATAGTATTCCAAATAATGATATTGATACTTGCTCTAAAACGCCATGCGATTTATGGAGAATAGTTGCTATAGAACCAGATGGAACATTGAAATTAGTGTTGAATTCCAATATTACGTCGATGGCTTGGGGTACTTCTCAAAATTATTGGAATAATTCAAAAGCTAAAACATATTTAAATGGAACATTTACGACGTTATTAAAAAATGCTAGTAGTTCAAAAACCGTAACTAATAATTTTCGTACTAATCGAAATTGGTATTATGGCGATATAGCATATGATGCAAATAAAAATCAGTCATTATCGGTTACAATAAGTGCTGAAAAAGCAAAGTCTTTGAATAATTATAGCACGAGTAATACGTTTGGTTTACTTGGAATAACAGATTACATTAAAGCTAGTAGGAATAGTAATTGTAATAGTTTACAGGCATCACGTGATGGTAAATGTAATAATAATTGGTTGTGGCGAAGTGGTGATGGATATTATGTAACTATGAGTACTAACGCAGGAAATACAGCTGGTGTAGTAGTTTGGGATGTCCAATTTTCCGGAGAAGGAGTACCTGGATTTTCAGCTCGTTTAAAAACAGAAAATACACAAGTGAAGCCTGCTGGCTATTATGCAGCAAACGCTAAAATACTGTCTGGCAACGGGACTATAGAAAATCCATATGTGATTTCTAATTCTTAATTTTATTAGTACTAGTTAGATATTATAAATTAAAATGCTTTTTAACAAATAGGCAAAATGTTATATTTCGCCTATTTGTTTTTTATACAATAAATTATATAAACAATGAGATTTCAAAACTTTTAAAAATGCGAATGATATTTTTTTATTTGTATGTTAAATAGTATTTATACTGAACAAATGTATCTATCTTTGTTAAATTTATTGTGGTATAATGTTTATGGTGGTAGTATGTATGCATATATTAAGGGACAAGTAAAAGAAGTTGACAGCAATTATATTGTTTTAGATAATAATGGGATTGGTTATTTAATTTATACAGCTAACTCTTATTCGTTTGACATTGACAAGGAATATACAATTTATTTATATCAATATGTTAGAGAAGATGAAATAAGTTTATATGGATTTAAAACTTTAGAAGAGAAAAATTTATTTTTAAAGTTAATTGGGGTTAAAGGTTTAGGGTGTAAGATGGCTTTACCAATGATAGCTTTAGGATCACCTGATGGAATTATTGACGCAATTGAAAGAGAAAATATTTTATATTTAAAGAAATTCCCTAAAATTGGTGATAAAGTAGCGCGTCAGATTATATTAGATTTAAAAGGTAAACTGGTGGCTAAAAGCGAGGTTCAAACTAATAATTCAGACGAATTAACTGAAGCATTAAGAGGACTTGGATATAAAAATGCCGATGTAAGCAAAGTCGTAAAACAAATAAATGCAAATGATGAAATAGAAGTACAAATAAAGGAAGCTTTAAAATTATTGTTAAAATAATGATTTATTAGGAGGTTAATATGGATGAAAGAGTAGTTACTAACCATGAGCTTATAGAAGATACCTTTGAGGGAACAATAAGGCCTGATAGTATTGATGAGTATATTGGACAAGGTGAAGTTAAAGATAATTTAAATGTTTTTATTAAAGCAGCTAAAATGCGTGATGAAGCTTTAGATCATGTTTTGTTATATGGTCCTCCTGGGCTTGGAAAAACAACCATGGCATATATTATTGCTAACGAATTAGGTAGTAATATTAAGACTACTAGTGGTCCAGCTATTGAAAAAAGTGGTGATTTGGCAGCAGTTTTATCAACTTTAGAGTCAGGGGACGTTTTATTTATTGATGAAATTCATCGTATTCCAAGATATATTGAAGAAATTTTATATTCAGCAATGGAGGATTTTACTTTAGATATTATTGTTGGTAGTGACTCTTCAAGTCGTAATATTAGAATAGATTTGCCTCCATTTACTTTAGTTGGAGCAACAACTAGAGCAGGTGATTTAACTGGACCATTACGTGATAGATTTGGAATTATTTCAAAACTTAATTATTACACGGAAGAAGAATTAACTCAAATTGTATTAAGAACAAGCAGAGTTTTAGAGTGTTCTATTGATGAGAATGCGGCAATTGAGCTTGCTCGTCGTAGCCGCGGAACACCAAGAATTGCTAATAGGTTATTTAAAAGAGTGCGTGATTATGCTTTAGTTATGGGAAATGGAAATATTGATTTGAAAATTACTAAAATAGCTTTGGATAAATTAAAAGTTGATGCTTTTGGCTTAGATGAGACTGATTATAATTTGTTAAAGTCAATTATCGAGAAATTTAATGGTGGTCCAGTTGGAATTGATGCACTTGCGTCTTCAATTGGTGAAGAGGCAACAACGATTGAAGATGTGTATGAACCATATTTATTACAAAATGGCTTTTTAAAAAGGACAAGTCGTGGTAGAATAGTTACAGAGAAAGCATATGAACATTTAAAAATAGACAAACAAGGTAATTTATTTTAAGTAGTACTGGATACTTTAGTATTCGGTTTTATATTTTATAGAAAGAGTGATAAAATGACAACTGAAGATTTTGATTTTAATTTGCCAGAACATTTAATAGCCCAAACACCGCTTGAAAAAAGAGATGCTTCAAGATTACTTGTTTTAGATAAAGAAACAGGTGAAATAGAACATAAGCATTTTATGGATATTTTAGATTATATAAATCCGGGTGACGCCTTAGTTTTAAACGATACTAAGGTTATTCCAGCCAGGCTAATGGGAACTAAGGTTGATACAGGTGCAGTAATTGAGATGTTAATGCTTAAGGAAATAGAAAAGGATGTTTGGGAATGTTTAACGAAGCCAGCTAAACGTGTAAAAGAGGGAACTTTAGTAACTTTTGGCGACGGTAAGTTACAAGCTGAATGTGTTTCAGTCGGTGAAGAGGGAATTCGTCATTTTAAATTAATTTATAAAGGAATCTTATACGAGATTTTGGATGAATTAGGGGAAATGCCTTTACCCCCTTATATTCATGAGAAACTTAACGATCAAAATAGATACCAAACGGTTTATGCCAAAAATATTGGTAGTGCAGCTGCTCCAACAGCAGGACTTCATTTTACTCCAGAATTATTAGAACAAGTAAAAGCTAAAGGAATAAATATCGCTTATATTACTTTGCATGTTGGTCTCGGGACTTTTAGGCCAGTGTCAGTAACTAATGTTTCAGAACATAAAATGCATAGTGAATTTTATATAATGAGTAGTGAAACAGCTGATTTACTTAATGAAACTAAGAAATCTGGTCATAAGATTATAAGTGTTGGAACGACAACTACTAGAACTTTGGAAACAGTAATGAGTTTGTATGGGATTTTTAAAGAATGTAGTGGTTTTACAGATATATTTATTTATCCAGGGTATCAATTTAAAGGTGTTGATAGATTAATTACAAATTTCCATTTGCCAAAATCAACATTAATCATGTTAGTTAGTGCTTTGGCGGGAAAAGAAAATATTATGAAGGCTTATAATGAAGCTGTAAGGGAAGAATATCGATTTTTCTCGTTTGGCGATAGTATGTTTATAAAGTAGGTGATAAAATGGTGATTGTGATAACTGGTCCAACAGGGACTGGTAAAACTGAACTCAGCTTATTTTTAGCTAAAAAGTTAAAAGGTGAGGTTATAAATGCGGATAGCACACAATTTTATAAAGGCTTAGATATTGCTACTAATAAGATAAAAGATAAAAAAGGCGTTGTTCATCATTTGTTTGATATTACAGATATTACTCAGGATTATACAGTGTTTGACTATCAAAAGGATGCAAGGGCGTGTATTAATGATATTTTAGAACGTGGGAAAACGCCTATTTTGGTTGGGGGATCAGGTTTGTATATTAAAGCCGCTTTGTACAATTATGAGTTTGAGAATAAAGAAAATAATGATTATGAAGGTATAAGTAATGATGAGCTTTACAAAAGGTTATTAGAAGTTGATCCTGACACCAATATTCATTTAAATAATAGGGTTAGAGTGATAAGTGCTTTAAATTATTATGAAGCTAATCATAGACCATATAGTGAAAAAAGTAGGAATGAGGAATTATTATATGATACTTTGTTTATTGGATTAACAGCTGAGCGAGATATGTTATATTATAAAATAAATAAACGAGTTGAGGCAATGATGGAAGATGGATTATTAGACGAGGCCAGGAGTATTTATGATTCTGGAATTAGAACTAAAGCGGTTATGACACCAATTGGCTATAAAGAATTGTTTGATTATTTTGATTGTCAAAAAGATTTAAATGAATGCTTAGAATTAATCAAGCAAAAAAGTCGTAATTATGCTAAAAGACAGTATACTTGGTTTAATAATCAAATGGATTTAAAATGGTTTAATGTTAATTATGAAAACTTTTTAAATACTGAAAATGAAATATTAGAATATATTACTAATAGAGATTAAGCACTATTAGTAATTTTTATTTTAATGAAATATGTGCTATAATATTATTTATTCGAGGTGATGACATGGGCTTGTCAATAGTTAGAAAGTTTGTTCCAGACTCATACGTTCCGACTGTGTATGATGTGGACTATAATCAACTTTATGACAATGGAATTCGCTATGCTATTTTTGACGTTGATGATACGATTTTACCAGCTGATGATATACTAGTGACGCCTAAATTATTGAGATTGTTTGATTATGTTCAAAAAGATATAGGAATTGATACTTGTTTAGTTTCTAATGGAAGCGAATCAAGAGTTAAGCCAGTGGCTGAAAGTTTGCACGTTAATTATGTGGCTAATGCTTTTAAACCGTTGCCACGAGCTTTTGCTTCAGTTCAAAGATTCTTTGGTGATAAGGTTATTTCTGGCAATACGGCTTTTATTGGGGACTCGGTATTTTTAGACATGTTGTTTGCGAGTAAATTTCGAATGTATAAAGTATTAGTTGACTCTATTAGAGAAAATAAATGGAATTTCAAAACGGTTTCTAACGATATTGTGCAAGCGGTAATGACAATTCCACTTAAGCATGAAGGATTTGAATTTGGCCGTCATTATGAAAAAAAATAGCTAAAATTAGCTATTTTTATTTTGAATATAGTATGCATAATATTCTTCTAAGGTTAAATTTTCATCATGAATTTGTTTGGCTACTTTAGTACCAACATAGCGATAATGCCATGGTTCATATTGATAACCGGTTATGTCCTCTTTATCTTTAGGAAATCTTAAGATAAATCCATATTTATATGCATTTTTTTGTAGCCATTTAAAAGCATCAGTATTTTCAAAACTATTATCGATTTGGTTAATGTCAGTAGCTAATCCCGTTTGATGTTCAGAAAATCCTGGTCTTGCTGAGTAGGTGTCAGCAGCCGTTTTACCATCACGTTCAACGTAATTGTTATATAAAGTTACTTGATATTTGTAAGTACGATAAGCGGAAGCGTTTTTAATAACTATGTTATCAACGGTAGCAGCATCAGACATTTCCATAAAGGCGTTAGCAGCTTCCTTTCGCATTTGACTATTTCTTCCAGTATTATATTTTGCGGTTAAAGTTATTAAATCATTAGGTTCATAATCTTCAGTTAGATAAAAATATTTATTGACTAGCATTAGATTGCCATCTTTGACGTTAGTAGCGGTAGTGTCTTCATATTTTTTCTTGTCTAGATTAGAGTTAACATCGGCGACAATTTTACTGGCACTTAAGTTTTTGCCTTCAGCATATGCTAAATACCTATTTAAATTTGCTTCGATGTAATAGGCTTCTTCTTTTAAATTGTTGTCTAATGGCTCATTTATTGTTTTGTTAGTTTGAATTTTCTTTTCTTTTGGCTTGTCTTCTTTTTTATCTTTAGTTAAAAGGTAAAACGTGGTCCCACCAATTAATAAAATGATGATAATTGAGGCGATTAAAATATTACGTTTTTTCATCTTTTTTTTCTTTTTCATTTTTTTACTCCTTATCTAAATAGTAGGCATAGTATTCATCGTAGGTTAGTCCAGATTTTTTAACTTTAGTGGCTAAATCTTTACCGAGATAGCGATAGTGCCATGATTCATAAGCATAGCCAGTGATATTTTCTTTATTTTTAGGGTATCTTAAAATGAAACCATATTTGTGAGCATTTTTTTGTAGCCATTTGAAAGCATCAGTGGTGTCAAATGTTTCACCAGAAGCTCCATAAGTAATGATATCTAAAGCAAGTCCACTTTGATGTTCAGAGTAATCGGGTCTGGCAGCGTATTCATCGGCGTATTCTTCGCCTTTTAAATCTTTATATTCATCATAAATTTTTTTCTGAGTGTCATAAGTTCGATATCCAGAGTTAATAATTAAAGTATGACCATCTTCTTTAGCAGCATTAAACATTTCCTTGAATGCATCTAGAACAACTTGTCTAGTTTTGATACCATCAAAGGCGTACCAATTACTAACATCTACAATATCAGTCGGAGCATATTTTTCAGGAAGAGAATAATATTTGTTAACTAAAATAGCATTATCTTTTTTCATATCAGTTTTTTTAGTATGAGTATAGTATTCATAATTACGATTAACATTGACCATAGTAACAATTTCTTTGTAATCAATATCATTAGTTTCTTTCTTTTGCTTAGTTATATATTCTTTATAGGTATTATAGTTTTTCCATAGAAAATATTTTTGTTTGGTTAGCGGAATTAGATCTTTATCATATTTAGTTAAAGCTTTGTCTAAAACTTTATCATCAGATTTTAATAAAGTAGATATTTCTTTTTCACTATATCCTAGTTTACCTAATTTATACTCATTACTAGTATAGTGAGCATAGAGTTTGAAACTAGCTACAGCAAGAATAATTATAACTATTACAATAATAACTGCAATGATTGGACCTTTTTTGATTTTTCTTCTTTTATTATACATATTATCACCATTTTAATTATAGCATTTTTTTTATGTAAAGGACAATCTCTTAATTTGTTTAATAGTAACAAATGTCAAATAGATAAAAAGAGTGTAAAGTGAAAATGTATTTTGAGAAAAAATATTTTTTATTATGGTTTTTTTTCTTTTATTTTTGTTATAGTATGTTTAAAGGAAATTGTTTATGAAAAATAAAAAGTTTGCAAAAGGTTATTATTTCTTCGGAAATATTTATATTTTTTCTAATTGGCTGTTTAATCGGAACATATTATGAATAAATATTATGGTTCATTAGATATGGTGAGTGGTCTAATTGCCAAGGGTTAATTTATGGATCTTTTAGTCTAATTTATATAGTGGTTTTGATATTTATTTTTGTTGATGTTATTTTAACTTATGGAGCACTTGAGTGCATGGCTTTACGTAATAATGGTGTTAAGCTTTATACTTTTGTTGGAGAGTTTATGGATAAAGTGTATACTGATGAATTTTTATATGATAAATTTCTAATTATGCGACCAAATAAATAAATTAGCTTTAAACAAAATTGTCAAAGGGGTATACAAAATTTAAAATAAATGTTAAAATTATATTGTATTCAAATAGAGGGTGATTTGGTGAAATATCTAGGTTTAGATTTAGGTACGCGAACTTTAGGGGTAGCGATATCTGATATAACTAAGACAATTGCGACAACGTATACGACGATTCATTTTAGTGATGATGATTATGAAAGTGCGATTAGACAGTTAAAACCTATTATTGAAACCGAAAATATTGAAAAGCTTATTTTAGGCTTTCCAAAGAATATGAATAATTCAATAGGCCCTCGAGCTGAAGTAACATTATCATTTAAAGAGTTACTTGAAAAAAACTTTGATATCGAAGTGATAATGCAAGACGAAAGATTGTCAACAAAAGAGGCAAGTAGTTATATGATTCAAGCTGACATGTCAAGAAAAAAACGTAAGAAAAAAATTGATAGTTTAGCTGCTAACATTATATTACAAACCTATTTGGATAAGAGAAAGGATTGAGATTATGCCAGAAAATGAAGAATTAACAGAATTAAAATTTAAAGCTGTAGATGCTGAAGGAAGACAAATTGATTGTGATACATTATTTATGTTTGAATCACCTGAGACAGGAAAGAATTATATAGTTTATACTGATAATTCAATTGATGAGGAAGGAAATACAAGAGTATATGCTTCTATCTATAATCCTGCTGATTTAAAAATGGCTGAAGGACAAGATTTAGCAGCTTTAGAGCTTATTCCAATTGAAACTGAAAAAGAGTGGAAGATTATTGAAACAATTCTTGAAGAAATGCAAAATCAAGTTGAGGAAGCTCAGTAGGTCTAACTTTGAAACGACGTAAGTTTTCAATAAAAAAATTTGCACTATTCATAATAGTGCTTATTATTTTAGCTGTAGTATTATTTTTAGGGCTTTATAAGTTACAAACGTCATCTGTAAGCAAAGAAACAAAAGCTATTGCAGTTGAAGTTGAAAAAGGTGATAATTACTTTACTATGGCTAGTAAGCTAAAAAATCAAGATTTGATAAAATCAGAATTTTTCTATAAAATCTTCCTAAAATTTCATAAGCCAGGGGAACTTACCGTTGGAACTTATGAATTAAATCAAGCTATGAGTGTGGCAGAAATTGTCGAAACACTTGGTAATGAAAACAACCTTCAAGACTCGAGAGTAAAACTTACTTTTAGAGAAGGATTAAATGCAAGGCAAATGGCCAATATTATTGAAGAGAAAACAAATATTAAAGCTGAAGACTTTTTGGCTAAAATATCTGACGAAAATTATATTAATAGTTTAAAAAGTAAATATTGGTTTATTACTGATGATGTAAAAGACAATGAAATTTATTATGATTTAGAGGGATACTTATTTCCAGATACTTATATTTTTGAAAAAGACGAAGTTAATTTGGATAAGATCTTAGAAAAAATCTTAGAAAATACTAACAAAAAATTAAGTGGTTTAAAATCAGAAATTCGAAATAGTGATTATACAGTTCATCAGATTTTAACTTTAGCTTCGTTAATTGAGCTTGAAGCTGTTACAGATAGTGATAGGGCTAAAGTAGCTGGTGTTTTCTACAACAGATTAAATAACAGTTGGTCATTAGGCAGTGATGTAACAACATATTATGCAGCTAAGAAATCGATGACTGAAAGGTTAACGAAATCGGAGCTTAATTCATGTAATGGATATAATACTAGATGTACTTCAATGAAAGGTCTTCCGGTTGGTCCAATTGATAATCCAAGTTTGAGCGCGATAAAAGCAGCGATTAATCCAGCAGATACAGATTGTTATTATTTTGTTGCTGATAGTGAAAAGAAAGTTTATTTTACAAGAAATGCGAATGAGCATGAGGCCATAATTGCTAAACTGAAAAAGGAAGGCAAATGGATAGGCTAGAAGAGTATGCTAGTTTAAACAATATTCCCATCATGCAAAAAGATGGGATTTTGTTTTTAACTGAGTATATTAAGAAAAATAATGTTAAACGTATTTTAGAAATTGGTTCGGCAATAGGTTACTCAGCTTGTAAAATGGCTTTAGTTAGTTCTGATATTTCAGTTGTTACAGTTGAAAGAGATGAAACTAGATATAAGGAAGCTGTAAAAAATATCCACAATTTTGGTTTGGATGATCAAATTGAAATAATATTAGGTGATGCTTTGGAAACAGAAGTTGATGGTTTATTTGATTTGATATTTATTGATGCAGCAAAGGCGCAATATATTAAGTTTTTTGAAGAGTATAAAGGTAATTTGAAGGATAATGGGGTAATTATTTCTGACAATTTAAACTTTCATGGGTTAACTTTAGATGTTAATAGCATTGGAAGTAAAAATTTAAAAGCTTTAGTTCGTAAAATAAATAATTATAAAGAATTTTTAGTTGATAATGAAGAATTCCAAACTGAATTCTTAGAACTAGGCGATGGAATTGGAATTAGCAAAAGAGTTTAGACTCTTTTTTATTTATAGGTGTTTTGATATTTGTTTTTCTTGTCTAAATTTGTTAAAAAATGTTTTATTTTGTGATATACTTAAAATAGAAAGGATGTATAAACATGAATAATGCAGAATTAAAAGCAAGTGCGAGAAAAAGCTTATCCGGTAATTATGGGCCACTTCTTTCAGCACTATTAATATTTATACTATTAGGGGCAGTTTGTCATTTAATAGCTTATTTAGTCAACACGGCTTGGTTAGAGCCACTTTTAATGTTGATTGTTTATTCTTTATTTATGATGGGATTAATAAAAATGGTTGTTAAAGTATCGCGGGGAAATAAACCGAAGGTTGAAGATTTCTTTAGTCAAACGGAAGCATTTTTTAAGTATATGGGAATTGCTTTTTTCTTATTAATTATTGGTTTTATTTTAGGACTTTTAGAAGCTATTGCTTTTAGAACACTGGTAGTTGTGATAACTTATCAAGCTAATATGAATTTTGCTTTGGCCATTTCTTTAATTGCTTTTGGCTTAATTTTGGCGGTGGCTATTTTAATGGCTGGTATATTTATGGCTATTGCTTTTTCACAAACATTATTTATTTTAAATGATGAACCTGATATTACTATAAGAAAAGCGCTTTCAAAAAGTTTTGATATGATGGAAAGCTATATTTTTGATTATTTTATTTTGATTTTAAGCTTTATTGGGTGGATTATTTTAGGCGTATTTACTTTGGGAATTTTATATTTATGGCTAATACCTTATATGCTTGTAACAATGGCAAATTTCTACAATATGATAAAGAAAGAATATGTCGAATATAGGGGTGATAAAGAACCGGAAAAGCTTTTTAATAATATGGCAACTGATGAAGAAATTGAATATTTATAAGGGAACTATTTAGTTCTTTTTTTGTTTAGCTAAACCATGGTAGTGGTAATTGGTACTGTTTTTTGGTATAATATTTAATCGAGGTGTATTATGAAGGTAGCAGCAGTTATTCAAAGTATTAAACAAGCTTATGAAATTAAATATTTAGTTTCTTCATATATTGTTCCAATTACTAATTTTAGTATTAATTATACTAAAACTTTTACATTGGAAGAAGCTTTAGCTTTAAAAGAAACTGATAAAGAGATATTTTTAGCGATAAACAAAAATATACATAATAATGAATTAGAAGCTTTGGAAAAATTGCTTATAGAAGTTGATAAATATGATATTGCGGGAATTATTTTTTATGATGTTGCATTAATTAATTTGAAAAAAAGATTAAAATTGAAAACGCCATTAGTTTGGAGTCAGGAACATTTGGTAACTAATTATGAAACGATTAATTATTGGTATTCAAAGGGGGCAGAATACGCATATTTATCTTCGGAATTAACAAAAGCGGAGATGAATGAGATTATGAATAATAGTCAGGCAAAATTATTTGTAAATGTTTTTGGGTATGTTCCAATGTTTACTTCAAGACGCCATTTAGTCAACAATTATTTAGAGTATTTTAATTTAAATGGCGGGAAAAAAGCTAAAACTATTTATAAAGAAGAGAAACATTATCCAATTGAAGACGGAAGACATGGGACCACCGTTTATTCTAATTATATTTTAAATGCGCTAGATGAAGATTTTTCTTTAGCTGATTATATTGTTTTTAATAGTAATTTAATTAGCGAAGAAGATTTTTATGATACTTTAGTCAAATATAAAAAAGGTGAAAAGGACTATAGATTTCCATTTGAACATGGCTTTTTATATCAAGAGACGATTTATAGGGTGAAGAAGGATGAATAAACCAGAGTTATTAGCGCCAGCAGGCGATTTAGAAAGATTGAAAATAGCTTTACTATATGGGGCAGATGCAGTATATATCGGCGGAACATTTAGTCTTAGGGCAAATGCCGATAATTTTAGTTTAGCTGAAATCAAAGAAGGCGCGCGTTATGCGCATGAACTTGATAAAAAGGTTTATGTAACAGTTAATATTGCGATGCACAATAAAGAATTAAAAACAATTGTAGATTATTTAAGGGCTTTAGATGAAACAGGAATTGATGCAATCATTGTTAGTGATCCAGGAATCATCGATTTAGCTAAAAAGCATACTAATTTAGAAATTCATTTATCAACGCAAGGCTCTAGTTTAAACAAAGAAGCAGTGGCTTTTTGGAAAAATGAAGGTTTAACAAGGGTAGTTTTGGCTAGAGAATGTACGATGGAAGATATTAAAGATATTAAAGAAAATGTGGACATTGAACTAGAAGCTTTTGTTCATGGAGCCATGTGTGCTTCTTATAGTGGTAGATGTGTACTTTCGAATTTTTTAACAGCTCGTGATTCTAATCGTGGAGGTTGTAGTCAAATATGTCGTTGGGATTTTGATTTGATTGAGGGTGGTAATCATTTAAAAGGTGATAGACCTTTTACATTTTGTACTAAAGATTTATCGTTAATTAAATATATACCTGATTTAATAGATCTTGGGGTAGATAGCTTAAAAGTCGAAGGAAGAATGCGTTCAGCATATTATATTGCGACGATTATTAAGATTTATCGTATGGTGATTGATGGATATATGAACAATCCCGAAGAATATGAATATAATTTAAAATATGAACAGATATTAAGGCGCTGCGCTAATCGTGATTCAGTATCACAATTTTTTAATGGAATATTTGATAAGAATGTACAATATTATAATGGCAGAATGGAAGTTACTAATCAGGATTTTTTAGGAACTGTTTTAGAATATGATGAAGATAGTAATTTAGCAAAAATTCAGCAACGTAATTACTTTGAATTAGGCGATGAAATTACAATGTTTGGCCCTAAAGATGAATTTACTTTTAAGATTACAGAATTATATGATGAGAACATGGAACCACTTGAAATAGTTCGTCATCCTAAGCAGATTGTTTATATGAAAATTCCGGCAGCAGCAAGTAAAAATTATATGCTAAAAAAATCCTTGACAAACGTTTGATTGTGTAGTATGATTTTATGAAGTCATGATATTATAGAACTGAGGTGAAAAAATATGTCCAAAGCAGAAGAAATTTATATAACTGAACAGGGTCTTGAAGACATGAAAAAAGAATTAGAATATTTACAAACTGAAAAAAGACCTGAAGTTATCGAAGCTTTAAAAGAAGCTCGTGCATTAGGCGATTTAAGTGAGAATGCTGAATATGACGCTGCGAGAAGTGAACAAGCCGAAGTTGAAGCTAAAATTGCATCTTTAACTGCAATGATTGAAAATGCAGTAGTTATTGGTGCTGCTGATACTGATGAGGTTTCAATTGGTAATACAGTTGAAGTAGAGTATGTTGGTGATGATGAACAGGATACTTATACAATTGTAGGTAGTACTGAAGCAGATCCGTTTGAAAATAAAATTTCAAATCAATCACCAATCGCACAAGCTATTATGGGTAAAAAAGTTGGCGATATAGCTAAAGTTGCTAGCCCAAATGGTGAATACGAAGTTAAAATTTTAAATATCAAATAGAGCTTTCTAATAAGCTCTATTTTTTTGTCGATATTTTTTATTTATTGTTTACAATAAATTAACTGATTTGTTAACGAAAGTTTCAATAAGAAGGCCAATAATGATTGAAATCATTGACATAGGGGGGGG
>CAUERX010000034.1 GCA_959020415.1 uncultured bacterium
TTGATAAATAAAATCTAGTATGTTTTATTTACACACTAGATTATACACGGTCTTAATGGCGATGGTACAATGGCTGTTGGTTGGAAATCAATTAACGATAAATGGTATTATTTTTCAAAAGGTGGGGGTGAAGAAAATAAGTGGAATTCCATGGAACCAAGCGGTTGTATGAAAACTGGATGGGTATATAGTGAAGATTTTGATTGTACTAGCCACGGGTGGTATTTTAATTCAGACGGTTCATTAGCTACTAATACATATATTGATGGTAATTGGGTTGATGGACGTGGATGTTGGATTGAATAAAATTTCAAAAAACATAGTTTTGATAGTTAAATTTAAAAAGATTAGAAGAGACATTTATTTTATTAGAGTTTTTTAGGCTCTATATAATTAACACATATTTTGCTATTTCCTCATACTCACAAGAAAAACACAATTATTAGTTTTATCTGACAATTTTTGTAAACCAAATAATTTATAATGTAATTGGTGAATAAAATGATTATAAAAAATATTTGTAAACATCATTTATATGATGAAACAGAAGAAGGTCTTATACAGCAAGCCTTTTTTCTTTTCGATTTTTTTCTACATAAATTGACTAGCTTTACCATAAAATTATTTAGGTGATATAATGCTTAGAGATTTAAGAAACTACATATTAGAAAATGAATTCAAAATTAATTATATAGCAGGCAAAGTTAACATCGTAAATTATGAATGCATTGATCACTTTAGTGATGAGAAAGTAATGATTAGACATAGTAGTGGGACAGTTGTAATTAAAGGAGAAAACTTAATCATCTCCAAATTACTAAATGATGAAATATTAATATCTGGAACGGTTAAAACAATAGAGTTAAAATGATTGAAAAATTTAAAAGTAAAATTGCCTTAAATGTAAAAGGCAAGAACATAAATCGTTTCATCAAAAAACTAACCACAAGAAAAATCAATATTTTATCACTAAAATATATAAATAAAAATGAAGTAGAAATAATTATATATAAAGAAGATTATGAAACTGTCATGAAAATAAAAAGTATCTATGATGTTTTAGAGCAAGACGTTTTTGGATATTTAAAAATAAAAAAAGTCATTAAAGTAAATAAACACCTTATAATTATGTTTATAATTGGCTATCTTCTTTTTATGCTTTTAACTCATACCATTTTTGATATCGAAGTAGTACATTCCAATAAAGACATTCGTAAATTAGTTCAAGATGAATTAAATGCCAATGGAATTAAAAAATACACTCTAAAGAAAAATTTTAACGAACTAGAAAAAATCAAAGAAAAAATTCTAAATAGTCATCCCGATAAAATAGAGTGGTTAGAAATAGAAACTATTGGTACTAAATACGTGATAAGAGTTGAAGAACGTGATATAATCACCCAAAAAGAAACAAATAATCCAAGAAACCTTATTGCTAAAAAAGATGCAGTTTTAAAAAAAGTTACAGCTAGTAAAGGTGATATTATAAGAAATAATGATGATTATGTAAAAAAGGGTGATGTCATTGTTAATGGTGAAGTTATGCTTAATGAAAAATCTATGGGTAAAGTCAAAGCTAAAGGAAAAGCCTATGGTGAGGTATGGTATGTTTTAAAAACTGAATATCCTTTTGCTTATTATGAAGAAAAAGAAACTGGAAAGAAAAAAGATGTTTACGCCATTAAATTTTTAAACAAAGATATTGAATTCACTACTAACAAATATAAACAAAAAAAAATTAAAGAGGAAACCATATTATCTCATCCACTTTTACCGATTAAATTAGTTAAACAACACCAAAAAGAAGTAAACGTTAAAAACGATATTCTCACTTTTGACGAAGCTTTATTAAAGGCTAAAGAATTGTCAATTAAAAAAGTTGAAGCTAATCTAAAAAAAGACGAATATATAATTCGTAGTAAATATTTGAAAAGTACCATGAAAGATAGTACAATAGAAATAGAAATGTTTTTTGCTGTTTACGAAGACATCACAAGCTATAAAGAAATAGAGTGATAGTATGATTAGAAATACCGTTTTAGATATCTTTGGTGAAACATGGCCGGCAATTGTCATCAGCATGGTCATAATCATTAGTATGCGTGCTTTATATTTGATAAAAAATAAAAAACCTATAATAATTTATAAAGAACTTCTAGCTTTAATGTTTATCATTTATGTCCTTTGTCTTTTCTATGTTGTAACTTTCCAGGACGTTAGTTGGAGTACTTCCAATTTTACGCCTTTAAAGGAAATGTTTAGATATGAATTTGGAAGCCGTTTGTTTATTAAAAACGTTATTGGTAATATGTTATTGTTTATGCCCTATGGTTTTTTCGCCGCATACTATTTAAAATTAAAAAAGCCTTATTGGATCATCGGTCTATCACTTTTAGTTTCTGTAACTATTGAAACAACGCAATTGTTAATCGGTAGAGTTTTTGATATTGACGATATTATTCTTAATATTTTTGGTGGTGTTTTCGGATTTTATATTTATCTTTTATTAGATAAGATTAATAAAAAGCTCCCAGCCGTCTTGAAAAAGCCTATTATTTATAATATAATAATGATATGTTTATTAGCTTTAGGTATGGCTTATCTAATCGGTTTTATAGAATTGGGAGTATAGGATGAATAAATTTGAAATTTTTAATGAAACAGATGAAGACCTAGATTTAGAAGAAGAAAAAAAAATAATTGAATATGCTTTAGAATATAAAAAACTAAACGATGTTATTTTTAATGTCATATTTGTTGACAATGAAACAATAAAAAATATAAATAAAGAATACCGTGCGATCGATAGAGAAACTGATGTTATTAGCTTTGCTTTAGAAGATGATAAAGATATAACTTTTGAATTTGGCAGACTTTTAGGTGATATATATATATCAGTACCTAAAATGAAAGAGCAAGCTAAAGAATATGGCCATAGCGAAAAACGAGAAATGGCCTTTCTGACCATTCATGGATTATTACATTTACTAGGATATGACCATATGACTAAAGAAGATGAAGAAGTAATGTTTAAAGAGCAGGAGTTGATTTTAGATGGATACGGTATCACGCGCTAAATTAAAACAAAGAGGGTTAAAAAGATTTGGCAAAAGTTTTAAATACGCTTTAGATGGATTAAAATATGCTTTTAAATATGAGCAAAATATGACTGCTCATATTTTAGCGACTATTGGGGTAATTGTTATGGGCATAATATTTCATATTAGCCTAATTGAATGGCTATTTGTAATTTTAATTATTGGTTTAGTTATCGCTACTGAATTAATTAATACAAGCATCGAGGCCGTTGTTGATTTAGCTTGTAGGGAAATCGATCCAATTGCTAAAGTGGCTAAAGACACCGCAGCGGCGGCCGTTATGGTTTTTGCTTTAATTGCTATTATCTTAGCTTTAATAATCTTTGTCCCAAAAATTATTGGTATATTTATATAAATGAGAGTAAAAGAAGAACATCAATAAATATATTTTTTTCTTCAAACCGTTGAAGAGAAATTAATTGTTTTAGAATAAAAAACTAGAGATTTAGAAAGCCTAGGTAAGGCTGGAAAAAAACTTGACAATAAAGGAACAAAATTAGTAATGAACATAAATTATCTTTTAAATGAAATAATAGAATCTAGACCATATAATGATATAGAATGTTTGCTTGGAACATCATTGACAAGATAAAAAACGATATAAATAAATCAATAGACAAACTTGAAAAGCCATCGACGAGGAAAGCCAAAATTAAATTATAAAATGGAGGAAAATATGAAAAGTGGATTCGTAAGTTTAATAGGAAGACCAAACGTGGGAAAATCAACCTTGCTTAATAATATTTTAGGCAAAAAAGTTGCTATCACCTCGTCAAAACCGCAGACAACCAGAAATATAATTCAAGGAATATATAATGAAGATGATACTCAAATTGTTTTTGTTGATACCCCTGGAATTCATAAACCAAATCATAAATTAGGCAAAATTTTAAATAAAGGTGCCTATTATAGTATCGATGATGTTGATGTTGTTGCATTCTTAGTCGATGGACAAGCTGGACTTGGCAAAGGTGATGAATATATTATTGAAAAATTTAAAACCTTAGATAAACCAATAATTCTAGTTATTAATAAAATTGATGGTCTTTCTAAAGAAGAAATTTTCAAAAAAATAACTGAGTATAAAGATTTATACAATTGGTCAGATATTGTTCCAGTATCAGCTTTAAAAAGTAAAAATACCGAAGAACTTTTAAAAGTTTTAAAAGGTTATTTGCCGGACAGTATAAAGTATTTTGATGAAAATCAAATTACTAACAGAAGTACAGAATTTATGATAAGTGAACTAATTAGGGAAAAAGTTTTTAATTTAACAAACGAAGAAGTCCCACATTCAATTACCTGCATAGTTGAGCAAATAATCAAAGATAAAAATAAAACAATTATTAATGCTGTTATCATTGTTGATAGAGATTCATTAAAGAAAATTATCATTGGTAAAAATGGTGACATGGTAAAAAAAATTGGAACTTTAGCTAGAAAAGATATTGAAGAGTTATTAGGAACTAAAGTTTACTTGGAACTTTATGTTAAAACTATTAGAAAATGGCGCGATAAAGAAAAGTATTTAACTGAATTAGGATATAATGACTTTTTAGAATAGGTTGACAAAGTTCAAAATAAATAATATTATATAAAAACGATAAGGGGGGGGAAAATAAAATGGGAACAAACAATTTAAGCACTTCAGACTGCTTTGTTTTGGCTTCCAGCACTCCAGCAACAGTTGGTGAAGCGTTAAAAATAATTGCTGATTGTTTAACAGAAGGTGAAATTATGACACAAATTGAGGATAATAAAAGCAATATCATAATCAATACAGCCCAAGCTATATTTAATGATGATGTAGATATGTATTTGGATTTATGTCGTACAAAAACTAGCAAAGAATTATTAGCTGATACCGAAGAAAAAATAAATCGTTCATTATTAACATTTCTTGGCGTTGTTCCTGAAACTGATGATGTGTTTTATAGTGGAAAATCACAAACTCCAACCGTCAATTTAGGCGAGTCATTATCAGTAACCATTTATAATGGTACATATTATTTTATAAGACAAGATAAGGAAACCCAAGAAGTAGATTATTACGCAATTTTCAGTGATGATGATTATAGATATAAAGAAATTAAAAGAGAGATCGATATAATCTATCCAGGAAATCAAAATAAAGGAAAACAAAAAACTTTTGGGAAAATTGAATAAAGTATTTTTAATCCGCCCACTATAATAATAGGAGCGTGATAAAATGAATTTATTTTGGAACTTATTTGAAAAAACAGGGAAAGTTGAGTATTATTTAAAATATAAAGAAGAATCAAAGAAAAAAGGAAGATAATTTATGGAAGAAGTAGAGGGCATTGTTGTTAGTGAAACTAACTATAGTGAGACATCTAAAATATTAAATGTTATTACAAAAGAACATGGTTTAATTGGTATTATCTCTAAAGGTTGCCGTAGTCTAAAAAGTCCACTTAGAAGTGCCTCAGCCAAACTAACTTATGGTAAATTTATGATTTACTATAAAGAAGGAAAGCTTTCTACTTTAACAGAAGTAAATATTATAAATCCTTTTAAAAACTTAAAAAAGGACATAACTAAAATAAGTTATGCCTCTTATTTATTAGAATTAGCTGAACAAGTATACAAGCAAAATAATAGTGATGATATCTTAAACCTTTTGATCGAAGCTTTAACTAAGATTGATAAAGAATTTGATCCGTTAGTTATTATGGATATTTTAGAATTAAAATATTTAGATTACTTAGGTGTTATGCCAGTTATTGATAGTTGTGCAGTTTGTGGTAAAAAAGAAAATATTGTAACTTTATCTAGCTATAAGGGTGGGTATTTATGTAAAGACTGTTATACAAATGAAAAGATGGTAAGTGAAAAAACTATAAAATTAATTAGAATGTTTTACTATGTTGACATTTCTAAAATCTCAAAGTTAGAACTTAGCCAGCAAGCAAAAAATGAAATAAATATTTTCTTAAATGATTATTATGATAGATATACTGGTTTGTATTTAAAAAGCAAAAAATTTATTAGAGATTTACAAAAAATAGGGTATTGAAAAATATCTTTTTGTATGCCAAAATTTTATAAAAAAAGAGAGATTGACAGGTAAGGATGTTAATGATATAATAATTTCCGTCAAAAAAGGGGGGGCACTATATGACAGTAACAAATACAGTATTAGATGAATATGCAAGTCAAATAGATAAAGGTATTGAATTTACATATGAAGAATTTGAAAGACAATATCGTGATGAATGGATGCAAGGATTAAATCTTGCTTACCGTTATTATATTTTTCATAATAGCCTGGATGTTCCTATAGATTATAGCATCGATGGTTATCAATTAGGACACTGGATTGAAAGCCAAAGAAAAGCCAGAAAAGAATTAACGGCTAATCAATTTGAACTTTTAAATGATATAGATATGAAGTGGTCAGTTAAATGGGATTATCATCGTAACCGTGCTAAGCGTGAAATTAAGTATGGTGATGAACATTATGCTAAATGGATAGAACATTTATTACAAGCTAAAGCTTTCTATGAAGAACACGGTCATTTAGATGTCCCTGCAGGATATAAGGTTATCACTGAAGAAGGTAAGACATTTAACTTATATTCTTGGATTTTAAATCAGAGACATAATTATAGGATCAATCGAATTCCATCTGATCGTATGAGTAAATTAGATAATTATTTTATGATCTATGATTTTACTCATAAAGATGAAATAAAACGTATTTTAGAAGTAAAGGATCACTTTTTCTTACCAGAGAAGTATCGCGGAATAGATCCATTTGTCGAAGAAAGTCCAGTCCAAGTAATAAAAACATTTAATTTTGAAGCTATGGTTAAAGACTTGGAAGATGAAATTAATACATATTATGGATCAGAAGTTATAAATGAAACAAAAAAGCAAAACACTCAAAAAGAAAGATTGCCGCATAAATCAAGGTGGAATAGTAAATATGAATATGCTAGGGCCTATTATGAAAAACATGGTCATTTATTAATACCAAGAAGTGAAGTGATTGACTTAGAAGATGGAACAGAAGTAAAAATTGGGGATTGGATATCTAATCAAAGAACTAAATACAAAAATGGAAGACTTTCTAAAGGACAAATTGCGGATTTAGAAGCAATTGGCATGGTATGGGAGCCTAGAATAAAAGCAAGGGAAATTAAAGAAAAAGAGCAAGAATTGTCAGAGCTATTCGGGCAAAAAGTTATTAGCCAAGATGAAAGATGGGCTAGTAAATATGAGTATGCCAAAGCTTATTATGAAAAACATGGTCATTTATTAATACCAAGAAATGAAGTAATTGTTTTAGAAGATGGAACAGAAGTAAAAATTGGACAATGGCTTCATAGTCAAAGAGCAATTTATAAGACAAGTAAAATGCCTGCTGAACGACAAGTCGCCTTAGAAGCAATTGGGATGGTATGGAGTCCAAGACTTGGAGGAAAAGCAATTACTAATATAGAAACTAAAATTCCTGAAGCATCAATTATTGAAGAAACTATCAGTGAAGCCCCAATTTATGAAGAATCAACTCTTGAAGACCGTATTGATAATTTATCAGTAGAAAGCCTAAAAGAATTAGAAGATTCAATTGTTGAATTTTATAGTCAATTGACCTCAATGGAAGATAGCCAAAAGTTAGATTTTGAATTATCTGTTGATAAAGATTTTCCGGCGCCAATTGAAAATATGCAAGGGAAACAAATGGTCTATAGACAAAACAAAAATTAAACTTGACAATTTATAAAAAAAAGAATAGAATATAAATAGATTTAGAGGCAAAGATGGGCTTGGAAACCCGGAGTCGTGTATTTTAAGGGATTCTTCTAGAATAAGTAAGGTGGAACCGCGGGAAAACTCGTCCTTACAATTTAGGGGAATTCTTTTTTATATTTAGAAAGGAAGAGATTATGAAAAAAGTTACAATGGAAAAATTAACTGCTGTTTGTAAACAATATGGATTTATTTTTCAAGGAAGTGAAATTTATGGAGGACTTTCAAACACTTGGGATTATGGACCACTAGGCGTTGAACTTAAAAATAATTTAAAAAGTGCTTGGTGGCAAAAATTTATTAAAGAAAAGTCAAACGTTTATGGACTAGATTCAGCTATCATCATGAATCCAGAAGTTTGGGTTGCTTCAGGACATGTTTCAGGTTTTTCTGATCCTTTGGTTGACTGCAAGAAATGTAAAAGCCGTCACCGTGCTGATAAATTAATTGAAGAATATACAAGTGGAGAAGAAACCGGTGATGGTTGGAGTAATGAAAAATTAGAAGCATATATTGCTAAAGAAGGCATTGTTTGTCCCAAATGCGGATCTAACGATTTCACAGCTATCAGAAAATTTAATCTATTGTTTGAAACTCATATTGGCGTAACTGAAGATGCCAAGAGTAAAGTATATTTAAGAGGAGAAACTGCTCAAGGTATTTTTGTAAACTTTTTAAATGTTCAAAGAAGTACCCGTGCTAAATTGCCATTTGGTATTGGTCAAATTGGCAAAAGCTTCAGAAATGAAATCACTCCAGGGAATTTTATCTTCAGACAACGTGAATTTGAACAAATGGAAATGGAATTTTTCTGTAAACCTGGTGAAGATTTAAAGTGGTTTGATTATTGGCGTACCTATTGTATGGACTTTTTAAAAACGATTGGTTTAACCGATGACAACTTAAGATTTCGTGATCATAAAAAAGAAGAGCTATCTTTTTATAGTAAAGCCACTACAGATATCGAATATAAATATCCACAAGGTTGGGGTGAACTTTGGGGAATAGCAGACCGTACTGATTATGATTTAGGTAAACATATAGAACATTCTAAAAAGGATTTACAATATTTAGATCCAGATACTAATGAAAAATATATTCCATATGTTATTGAGCCAGCTGTTGGTTTAGATAGAATGTTATTAGCCGTTTTAACTGAAGCTTATAAAGAAGAGACCTTAGAAGATGGTACAACTAGAGAAGTAATGAGTTTCCATCCTTTCTTAGCTCCTTATAAAGTAGCCGTATTACCTTTGGTAAAAAAACATCATAGCGAAAAAGCCTTAGAAATATATAATAGTTTATCTAAAGAATTCATGTGTACTTACGATGAAACTGGAAACATTGGTAAAAGATATCGTAGACAAGATGTTGCTGGAACGCCTTTCTGTATAACAATTGATGATGAAACTATGAATAATAAAACAGTGACTATTAGAGATAGAGATACTATGGAACAAATCACACTTCCTGTAAATGAAGTAGCAGATTATATTAAAGGTAAAATGAAATTTTAAGTCCAATGGACTTTTTTCATATAAAAAGAAAATAGCCATTAAACCTCGTATGATATATATGAGGTGATAAAGCGATAGAAACTAATTCATATATTCAAAATATAAAAACATTAATCAAAGATAACCACATATAAAGGTTCATAAAATTTCCAAAATATCATAGAATAATTAGAAACCCTATGTCAAAAAAACATCTTTTTACAAACTTTTTGTTTAATTTCGTCAAATAGAGGAAAAAGATATTTTATTTTTATCCAATCTGTGATAAAATGAAGTATAGTAAAGTGCGAAAATGTCACTACAAGGAGGATAAATATGGGTTTTATGAAGAAAATAATGGGTGAGGATGAAGATGTTTTCTCATCACCAGAAGAATACTATGATATAAAATCAGAGGATGCACTTAATGATGAAGGTGGCGCTAAAATGATCCTTTTAGAACCACGTGCATATTCTGAAGCACAACAAATTGCTGATCATTTAAAAAAGAGAAACACCGTTGTTGTTAACCTAAAAAGAGTTACGCCAGAACAAGCAAAAAGAATAGTTGACTTTTTAGGTGGAACTATATATGCTATCAACGGAAAAATCCAAAAAATAGGTGGGGGCATTTTCTTATGTGCACCAAATAATGTTAGCGTTCAAGGCGAAATTACAGGTGATACTGATGGTAAAGGCATCCACGATAACAATGATATAAATATTGAGTGGTAAAAAAAGCTTTAAAAAAATGGAAATTTGTGTTACAATATGTAGCACCAAAAGGTGAGGTATAGATTATGGACAAATTTAATCGTACACTTCGAGGTTATGACCCAGAAGAAGTAAATTCTTTTCTGGACCAGGTGATTGCTAGAGTTGAAAAAATGGTTGCTGATATCGATAAAAAGGATAAAGAAATCAAAGAACTTAAAGCTAGACTTGCCGAAACTGAACGTTTGAGAGAAAAACTTGAACAATATGAAAGAATGGAAGATACTTTAAATAGAGCTATTCTAATGGCCCAAAAAACATCTGATCAATTAAAACTAGCTGCTCATAGAGAAAGCGAAATAATGATGGAAGATGCTAAAAAGAATGCCAGCCGAATAGTTAATGAAGCATTAATGAGGGCTGAAAGAATCGAAAATGATGCAATAACTTTGAAGAGAAATGTTAATATCTTTAAACGTCGTTTAAAAGATATTATTGAATCGCAATTAGAAGTTATTGATGAAATTGATAAAGTAGAACTTTAAAACAAATGATAGAGACGGTATATTAAAATAGTTTAGAAAGAGAGTTAGTGGTTGGTGAAAACTAATAAACATTTAATATATGGATCACTCTTGATGTTTCTTTTTGAAATAAAAGTAGGAAAGAACGGTTACGCGTTATAGTTATAGAGGTGTATATTTTATAAAGTAAGGTGGTACCGCGGCAAAGCTCGTCCTTAATTAAGGGGGAGTTTTTTGTCGTTTAGAAGGAGAGAGATATTATGGATTACAAAGACACACTATTAATGCCACAAACAGAATTTAAAATGCGTGGCAATTTACCAGAAAATGAAAAATTACAAAGAACAAATTGGGAGGAAATGGATCTATACGAAAAAATAAAAAACAAAAACAAAAGTAATAAACCATTTGTTTTGCACGATGGACCTCCATATGCAAATGGTAATATTCATATTGGTCATGCTTTTCAAAAAGTTCTAAAAGATTTTATCAATCGTTCAAAAATAATGGAAGGCTATTATGTTGACTTTGTTCCTGGTTGGGATACCCACGGTCTTCCAATTGAACAAGCAATGGCTAATAATGGCGTTAAACGTAAGGAAATGAAGGTCGCTGATTATCGCGCATTATGTAAAGAATATGCTTTAGAACAAGTTGAAAAACAAAAGTCTGACTTTATACGTTTAAATATCATTGGTGATTGGAATGATCCATATATTACTTTAACCAATGAATATGAAGCTAAACAAATTGAAGTCTTTGCTAAAATGGCTAAAAAAGGTTTATTCTTTAAAGGTTTAAAACCAGTTTATTGGTCTCCAAGTAGTGAAACTGCTTTAGCTGAAGCTGAAATAGAATATAAAGATCGTAAAGATCCTTCAGTATATGTTGCTTTCAAAGTAGAAGAGGGAAATGATTTTGTTCAAAATGGCGATAATCTAGTTATCTGGACTACAACCCCTTGGACCCTTCCTGGCAATACCGCTGTTTGCGTGGGCGAAGAACTTGAATACTCAAAAGTAAATACAAACAATACAAATTATGTAATTGCTAGCGAGTTAGTTAAACCATTGATGGAGGAATTTGGCATTGAAAGCTATAAAGTAGAAAAAACTTGTAAAGGAACGGATTTAGTTGGTCTTACTTATAAACATCCATTCATGGATAGAGTAAGCCCTGTTGTTATCGGTCACCATGTTAATCTAGAGGCTGGAACCGGACTTGTCCATACAGCTCCTGCTTATGGTGAAGATGATTTTATTGTTGGGCGTAATAATAATCTTCCAATGGTTAACGGCGTTGATGATCGCGGTGTTTTGAATGAAGATTCTGGCATGTTTAACGGTTTATTCTTTGAAGATGCTAATAAAGAAATCACAACATGGTTAAATGAAAATGGCTACTTATTAAAATTAAAATTTATTACCCATTCATATCCACATGATTGGCGTACTAAAAAACCAATTATTTTTAGAGCTACTAAACAATGGTTTTGTAGCCTTGATAAAATAAGAGAAGAACTATTAAAAGAAATTGATGAAAATATTGCGTTTCATACCGAATGGGGTAAAACAAGAATTCGTAATATGATTGAGGGTCGTGGTGACTGGTGTATTTCAAGACAAAGAGCTTGGGGTGTCCCAATTCCAATTTTCTATAATGAAGATGGAACTGAAATCGTTGATTATGATGTTATGATGCATGTTTCTAATTTATTTAGAGAGTATGGTTCAAATTATTGGTTTGAACATGATGCTAAAGAATTATTGCCAAAAGGTTATACTAATGAACATAGCCCAAATGGTAACTTTACAAAAGAAACTGACATCATGGATGTTTGGTTCGATTCAGGCTCTTCATTTGCTGGAGTTTTATTAGAAAGAAATATAAATTTCCCAGCTGATATTTACCTTGAAGGTTCTGACCAATATCGCGGCTGGTTTAATTCATCATTAATTTGCAGTGTCGCTTCTGAAGGCAAAAGTCCTTATAAAAAACTATTATCAAGTGGTTTCGTTTTAGATGGAAAAGGTCTTAAAATGAGTAAGAGTGTCGGTAATGTTGTGGCGCCAATGGAAGTAGTAGATAAACATGGTGCTGACATCTTAAGACTTTGGGCTGCTAGCGTTGACTTTACTGAAGACGTTAGATTTAGCGATGAGTTATTAGCCCAAGTTAAAGAAAGTTATCGTAAAATTAGAAATACTTACCGCTTTATGTTAGGAAACTTATTTGATTTTGATCCAAATAAAGATAAGATTTCTTATGATAAAATGCCTAAGGCTGATAAATACATGATGATTCTTTTAAACAAATTAACTAAAGATATTAGAGAAAACTATGATGAATACGATTTTGATGAAATTTATAAATTAATTAATAACTATGTATCATCATTATCAAACTTCTATTTGGACTTCACCAAAGATATTCTTTATATTAATAAAAGTGACAGTATAGAAAGACGTAGTGTTCAAACCGTTTTATATGAAAATCTTTATGCTTTAATTAGATTAATGGCTCCGATTTTACCATATACTAGTGAAGAAGTCTATAAATTACTTCCAGGGACTAAAGAAGAAAGCGTTCATCTTGAAACTTTCCCAGAGGCTGTAACGTATAAAGATGAAGAAGATATCTTAGAATTATGGAGTATATTCTTTAATATAAAAGATGATGTTTACAAGGCTTTAGAAGAAGCTCGTAATGAAAAAATCATTGGTAAATCATTAGAAGCTAAAGTATATCTTCATTTAAGAGAAGAAGATAAAGAAACTTTAACACCAATATTACCAACCTTAAAACAATTATTAATCGTTTCAGATGTTGTTATGAGTACTAACGATTTGAATAAATATGACTATTGTGAAGTCGAAGTAAGCAAGTTTAATGGCGTCAGATGTGAAAGATGTTGGAACTACTTTGATGAATTAGATATTACTGATAATATCTGTCCAAGATGTCATGAAGTAGTGAATGAAAAATAAAAAAAGGGTAGAACAGTTGGTGCTGGTAACGTTTCAGAAGTTATCAAATAATTAAATAAAA
>CAUERX010000035.1 GCA_959020415.1 uncultured bacterium
TACTATTGAATAGAAAGATTATTCTTGCTAGGCGGCAATTCTGTTTAGCAAGAGTCCCGTAGAAAAAAATCCCTACGATTAACCAACAAGCCCTAGAGAGTACTCTCTAGGGTTTTCGTTCGCTCTTGTACCGCTGTGCGTGTTCTTATTTTTTTAATTATCATTATTAATTATAGGAAAAATTAAAAAAATTACGAACACTGATTTGTATTGAATTTTCCAAAGAGTTAAACATTATTTAATTATAAGTGGCTTTGGAAAATAAAATTGAAAGTATTACCCTTTGAATAAATATAATAAATTATATCTTTCAATTTTTCAATACAAATAAAACTTTACAATGATGTTGAAAAAATTAGATAAATTATTTTGTCAATTTGCAACTTTTCATTATTAATTAAAATAGAAAAAAGGTGCAAATTTTATGGAACTTTAATTATATTTTTTCAAACGCACAAAGTGCATAAGCAAGTTTAATAGTTAGTTATTAGTAATTCATAAAAATAATTTTACATTTTGTTTAATTAAAAATAATTATTTTTATGAATATAGCAAGTTATTTATATAAAATAAACTTGCTATCATTTTAAGTTTGCACAGCGGTACAAGAGCGAACGAAAACCCTAGAGAGTACTCTCTAGGGCTTGTTGGTTAATCGTAGGGATTTTTTTCTACGGGATTATAACATTATATTTCTGAAAAATAAATATTATTTTGTTTCTCATATTCTAAAGTTGTATCTTTGCCATGTCCTGGGTAAACATGAGCATCGGGATATTTACTTATTTTTTTCAAACTACTACGCATTGACGCCTTATTTCCAGTCGGAAAATCTGTTCTTCCAACCGTTCCTTTAAATAAAAAGTCACCTGTAAACATCATACCTTCACCAGCAAAATAGTAAGTTAAACTATCATCAGTATGTCCTGGAGTATAGATAGCCTCAAAAGTAAATGGTCCAATTTCATTTTGACCAATATTTAAATTATAAAAATCATAAACTTTTTCTTCATCAAAATTACCAAGTGCCCCAACATGATCACTATGGCCATGAGTCACTAAAACGCCAATAACTTGTTTCCCCTTTAAATAAGGTTCTATCTTAGAAAATTCATCACCTGGATCAATAACTAAAGCCTGACTTTCTAGAGATAAAATATAACAATTGGTTTCATATGAACCAACAACAACCCTGTCTAAAGTCATTAATGAAGATGATCCATTCTAATCATAGTTTCGCGGTGCTTGCTAGAATCGTAGGCTGGCTTTTGTAAATTTTTGGGTGATGATTCAGCCGACTTTTTATTTATTTGTTGAAATTTTTTCTTCCAAGGATCGTTAGCATTATTCATTTGATTTCTAATGTTTTCTGGCGTATTATTAAAGCCTCTTAATATACTTACTTTACTAAATGGATTCATATTTGGCTTTTGATTATTATCTCTAATTATCATATTTTCTCTCCTTTATTTTCTTAACTGGACCGTATGTAACACGATATCCCTCAATTAACCCATATTTTTCAATAGCTTCTAAATGTTGCTTAGTTGGATAGCCTTTGTGTTTAGCAAAACCATATTCAGGATTTTTCAAATCAGCTTCATACATCATTCTATCACGCGTCACTTTAGCAATTACACTCGCCGCAGCAATTGTAATACTTTTCGCATCACCCTTGATAATTGGTTTTACTGGAATATCAATATCCATTGGCATTGCATCAGATAATACATATTCTAAAGGTAACTTCTTTTGGACTTCCTTAATAGCCATTATCATTGCTTTACGACTTGCTGCATAAATATTAATTTCATCAATTTCTTCAGCCGAAACAATTCCAACTGCCCAAGTACTATGATTAATAATATAATCGTAATATAAATCTCTTTTTTTCTCAGATAGTTTCTTTGAATCATTAAGGCCTTCTAATTCAAAATCTTTAGGCAATACTACACATGCAGCTACCACTGGTCCAAATAATGGTCCACGTCCAGCCTCATCTGTTCCTCCAATAAAATTAATTCCTTGTTTAAAAAGCTCATTTTCATATTCCCATAAATCTATCATGCTATCCCTACCTATATTATTATTATACCAAAAAACCAAACAAAAAACATCAAATTATGATGCTTTTGATATTTACTTTACTTCTGTACCACCAAACGCTGATACACAGTTTATGTAAATAGTTTTATTGCCTTCTTTGAAAGCATTTTTGCCTTATTATCATTACCACCAAATATTGCAGATATAGTAGTCCCTTTAAAATCGTTTGTTCTAACCTTTTCTTCACATCCACTAAATATACCATAATAGACTGACTTTGCATGTGTACTTATCTTTCGGTTAATCATTTTAATTTTAGATATCCCAAAAATTAATGAAATTCCAACTAAAATAATTATAATTTTATTTGTCATTAATATCACCTTCCAAAAATTTGACCATTCTTATTGATGATCTTTGAATAATAAACCCAAAATTATTTTCAATTTGTAATTTAGCCTCGACTGGAAAACGCCCAACTTTAATTAAATATTGATCATATAACCCTGAACCAATCCAAAGACCTTCAGATGCATTAATTACTGACTTATTCCTGACTCTTAAGCTCATCTGCAATATCAACAATGATAAAAATAACTTTTTCACTTCAGAACCGTCTTGAAGCAGATTTTCAAACTTAACCTTACTTTCTGCCTTAAGTCTCTTGTAAAAACTACTAACACCAAAAATTACACAAACAACATCATCAAATTTATTTAAACATTTTAAATCATAATTATTTTTATTATAAGTTTCAATCATTGAATTAATATATTTGCTTAAACGCTCAATTACATCATCAAATTTACTATTATATAACGCAATTTGTTCTAAAGGTTTAATTATACTACCCACATCAATTGCAATCACATTAGTTTTTTTCAAACTAGAAAACTCTCTCAATAAAGGATTAACAAACATCGATAATCCCTCTACAGAGTTGCCAGTTATTAAAGTAACATATTTGTTTTTAAAATTATACAAAGCTATATCTAAAACATCTTTATAAATACCTACTGGAACATTAGAAAGTGAAATTAATTTATTTCGTAAAATTTCCTCAGTAACTCTATTGGGTAAAACAGGAATCCTAGGAACCTTTACAGTAACAGATCTATTTAAAGTTTCGCAAACTTTTTTAATAAATGGTGTAATACTTTCCTTTTCGTGAACATAAGCAGTCTGGAATTCATAAACTTCATCTAATTTTACTAGTCCTCGCCCAATAATTTGAGCTACCCCACTCCCCTATTGTCAATATTTTCGCCCAAAAAATTCATTTTAACAAAACTCTCATTGTATCATAATTAAAGAATGTCAAAAAATGTCAACTAAAAAGAAGCTATTAAAAGCTTCTAAGTTTATTTAACTACAATATTAACAAGTTTTCCTGGAATCACTACAACGTTTACAAGCTTCTTACCATCGATAAATTTCTTAACATTTTCATTTGATAAAGCAGCTTCTCGCATTTTATCTTTTGTAGCCTTAATATCCATATTTTCCTTAGCTCTAACCTTGCCATTTACCTGAATAACCATTTCATACGAAGAAACAACTAATTTACTTTCATCGCATTCCGGATAAGGCATATTATGAACACTAGGTTCATGCCCTAACATTTTCCACATTTCTTCAGTAATATGTGGAACAAAAGGTGCAAGCAAAATAGTTAATTGCTCTAAATAATACTTGGGTATTTCTCTGCCAGTACTACTATATTTAGTTAAAATATTAACATACTCCATAATACGCGCAATTGAGGTATTCATTTGGAATTTTTCAATATCTGTACGTACATTTTTAATTGTATTATTTAGAGTATAATCAATATCTTGGTAACGTTCCTCTGAATTATTACCGTTATATTCTTCTACTAAACGATATACACGAGCTAAAAATCTATCGATTGCTTTTACACCTTCCTCATTCCAAGGACCACCCTCAATATAATTAAAAGCAAACATTAAATAAGCACGTAAAACATCACTACCATAATCTTCAATATAATCATCTGGAGAAATAGTATTACCTTTACTCTTACTCATTTTTTCACCATCAGGACCTAAAATCATACCTTGATGTACTAACTTTTTAAATGGTTCATCAAAACTTAAATACCCCATATCTCTTAAAGCTTTAGTAAAAAATCTTGCATATAACAAATGCATACAAGCATGTTCTACCCCACCAATATAAATATCAACTGGAAGCATTTTATCGATTACATCTTTACTAAATGGCACTTCCGTATTAAAAGCATCCGGATATCTCAAATAATACCATGATGAACATACAAATGTGTCTAAAGTATCACATTCCCTAGTAGCCTTTCCACCACATTTTGGACAAGTACAATGAATAAAGTCCTCAGATTTTGCAAGCGGACTTGAACCATCTGGTGTAAACTCTACGTCATATGGAAGTTCAACTGGTAAATCTTTTTCTGAAACTGGAACAGTTCCACATTTATCACAATAAATAATTGGAATTGGCGCCCCCCAATAACGTTGACGTGATACCAACCAATCTCTTAATTTATAAGTTGTCGTCTTCGATCCTTTATTTTTTTCTTCTAATAACTCGACAACCTTGTTTTTAGCTTCATATCTATCGGTTAATCCATCTAAAACTTCAGAATTAACATACTTACCATCACCAGTATAAGGTAATTCTTCACTTTCAATTACTGGAATAATATCCAATCCAAATTTAGTCGCAAATTCAAAGTCTCTCTCATCATGAGCCGGAACTGCCATTACACATCCTGTTCCATAACTAGCTAAAACATAATCACTTATCCAAATTGGTACAGCTTTACCATTGATCGGATTAACCGCGTAAGCACCTGTAAAAACACCTGTTTTTTCTTTAACTGTACTAGTACGGTCTATTTCACTTACCTTAGCAGTTTCAGCTTTATATTTATCTACGGCATCTTTACAGTCAGCGCTCACAATTTCATCCACTAATGGATTTTCTGGCGCTAGAACACAATAAGTACAACCATATAAAGTATCTACTCTCGTAGTAAAAACATCAAATGTTTTATCCATTCCTTTAACATCAAAAGTTACTGTTGACCCAACACTTTTACCTATCCAATTACGTTGCAAATTTTTCGTTTTCTCTGGCCAATCAATTGTATCTAAACCGCTTAATAACTCTTCTGCATAATCAGTTATCTTAAAAAACCATTGACTTAAATTTTTACGTAAAACTGTTGTTCCACAACGCTCACATTCCCCAGCTACAACCTGTTCATTAGCTAAAACCGTATTACAAGATGGGCAAAAATTAACTGGAGCTTCTTTTTTATAAGCTAAATCCTGTTTATAAAGTTGTAAAAACATCCATTGTGTCCATTTATAATATTCTGGATGGCAAGTAATAACATCATTATTCCAATCAAAAGTTCCACCAATTGCATTGATCTGACCAATCATTGTTTCAATATTTTTTTCTGTACTATCTTTTGGATGAATGCCAGTTTTAATAGCATAATTTTCTGCCGGAAGTCCAAACGCATCAAACCCCATCGGATGAAAAACATTATGCCCTGTCATTCTTTTATAACGTGCCCAAGCATCAGGTACTGAATAGTTATACCAATGACCTATATGCAATTTAGCCCCTGATGGATAAGAAAACATTTCAAGTTGATATATCTTTTCATTCTTTTCCTTATCAAACTTATAAATATCATTTTTTTTCCAATATTCGCGCCATTTTTTCTCTACCGTTTTAAAATCATACATACTATTTACCTTCTCTCTTTTTATAAATTTTTCCTAAAATATAATAACAAATCAAAATAAGTGGTATTAAAATAACAAAACCAACTAATAATTTAAAAACAAATCCGTCAATTAATTCAATTATCGTTACCGTAAAAGCAATAATAAAAGCATTGACAAGTGACAAACTATTAGCAAATTTCTTATAATCTAATTTCTCTAAATCTAACTTATAAGCATTTTTAAAAAACATAACTTGTTTCCCAGTTTTAAAAGCTTCTAACCCTTTTTTTCTAGCCACGACAATTAAGTAATATACTAAATAAACGATTAAAAAACTAATAACAAATAATAATAAATAATTCATATTTCCTCCTTTTACACAAAAAAGCATTATTTATAAGGGCGTATAACCGCGGTACCACCTTATTTAATAATACTTTTATTACCTCATATGCTTAACGCGCCTAAACGTCATATACTTATCATATATGCAGCTCCTAAGTAAGTTCATAAACTCTTCTTTAAAAACTTTCACCAACCGTTTTCTCTCTACCAAAGAATTATTTACTAATACTCTTATTCATCGCTTTTCTTATAACATTATATTATATTTTCTTAATAAGTTCAAGTTAAAGAATACATTTAAAGAAAAAATCGAGATAATTCTCGATTCAATACTTTTAATTATAAATTCCCTGACTTATATCTCACTAATATATTCAAGCAATTTAATAAACATTTTAATAAACTTTTTATCTAATCCTTGTCTACCAAGTTTTCTAATTTCAATACGCTTCTTTTGAATTGTTAAATCACTAAATAATACCGCATCAATCTTTTCCTTCATCTCAGTTGTAATCTGTAAATCACTGATAATTCCTTCAATATCACGATTAATTAAATGAACTGCATCAATTTCAATATCTTGTCCTTTACAATTTATAGTAAGTTGACCTACAGTTTTAACACCTTCTACTTCAACCACAAAGTCAGGCCCATCAACGTATGTTTTAAATGAAACTTTATCACGATTGCTATAAACCATAACATCTTCAGTTCTTTTAGTATTTCTAAAAACAATTTTATAATTACGTTTATCTGGAATAATTCCACTCTTACCTTCAACTGATCTAATTATTACACTATAATTACTAGGCAAATAATTATATTCGATTTCTGTTAATAAATAAAAGTCTTTACGATATAAATCGCTTTGTCCATCATCTTCGAACAATGTATATGTATTATTTTGTCCTGGAAAAATTTGGATTTCCATATTATCTGGTGGTGTTGTATCATTAATATTTTCATTGGTTCCCATTGGAATAATTGCTCCAGATTTTGCAAATACTGGATACTCTTCATCCCTAAAGAAAGCTACATAATTACGGCCACCAGGAAATTTCTTTCCTGTAACAAAATCATACCACATACCATCTGGTATATAGAAATTATGAACCACACGATTCATGACATAGTCTTTTTGTGAAACAATTGGAGCAACAAAAAGTTCACCACCAAAATAATATTCATTACGATATAAAACATCATCATAAAAGTCTGGTTTAATAAAATAAATTGGCTTAATTAAAGGCTTTCCAAATTTATGATACTTATAAGCTTCACTATAAATATATGGAACTAATTTATGACGAAGTCGCAAATAATCCTTAACAATCGTATATGTTTTGATATCCCATCTCCAAGGTTCACGCTTATAGTATTTACCTTTGTCAGCTCCAAATTTTAAAATTGGTGAAAACGTTCCGAGTTGAACAAACCTTGTATATAATTCACCATCTTCTACCCCTTTAAAATATCCACCAATATCATGAGCCCAGAAACTTACCCCATTATTAAATGCCGAAGCATTATAAAATGGTAATTTTCTAAGTGTACTCCAATTAACTGTCGTTTTTCCAGAATATAAAACTGGATAACGATGTGGCGCCAACATCATATCATTAGCTAAAACCATCGGACGACGTTTATAATCTCTTTGCATATCATAAAATTGATAATGTTTTAGTAAAGCAAGTTCAGATATTTTACTTTCATCAAAAGCATCAAGCCAGAAAAAATCAACTCCGACTGCATCTAAAGGATGAATAAATAATTTTAAATAAACATCGATGAATTTTGGATCAAAAGCATTAAATGGAATATCTCCATTTTTATCAGGCTCTAAAAATTTTAAAGCCTCTGCATAATAAACATCAACATTGGTAAGTCCTTCTAATGGATTAACATTAAGACCCAAACGTATTCCCTTAGAATGTAAATAGCCAATCATTGCACTTGGATTTTTAAAGTATTCATTGTTAAATGTAAATCCAGTCTTCAAATGCTTCTTGCCATCATATTTACGTTTGTGCCAGTCCTTATCAAGTAATACTACTGATAATGGTATTTCTTTTTTTTCAAAAGTATCTACTAAATCTTTAAGTTCAATATCATCATAATCATTGTTACGGCTCCACCAATTTCCTAAAGCAAATCTTGGAATTAAAGCAGGATATCCTGTTAAATTATAATAATCATTTAAAGCCTCTTCATAATCCTTATTGTACATAAATAGATAAATATCAACGCTTCCATCTTCACGGGCTACTACCGTTCCGTCGGCATTAAAAATGAAATGCTTAGAATCATTCAAACTTGCAAAACCATCAGCTGAAAATAATCCATGTCCCTTAAGAACACCTTCCTGAACATTTCCACTCGGAACTCCATAATTACGAACCTCCGGATGACCATAATACCATGCTTTATCAGTTCCAAGCAATTCGACTTTTAAATTCAAAGTTGGATTAACTTTCGTTCCCTCAAAAGGTTTATTTTTAGTATATGTTAATTTAAAATACTTTGTACTTAACTCCAAAAAATGAGCATCATCTTTTAAATCAAATTCACAAGCTGGAAAATCACGATACAAAGCCAGTTCAGTGGGATTATCTAAAAACATCCCATTTGGATTATACTCTAATCTAATTAGCCTTGGTGATAAAACAGTAAAACGATAATAATCACCTTCAATAACATTACGTCCGTTAGCCTTTACCCTATTGTAATCAATTTTAAATTGTTCGCCTAAATTATACATAAATTCACGCCCCTTATATTTCTTCTATTTTCATAAAATTAGTATGTTTAACCTTTTTGAATGGATAGCCACCTGTGATAATTATTCTATCACCTTGTTTTAATTCAAGTAATTTTTCAGCCAATAATACAGCCTTAGCCAAAAAAGTATCAAAATCATAACCATCGACAATAACTGAAACAACCCCAAAATGTAAATTCAAGCTTTTCGCGATTCTTTCATTTGGTGCTACTGCAATAATTATACAAGGTGGCCTCAAACGGCTCATTTGTTTAGCCGTATAACCCGTACTAGTTGCTACAATAATGGCCTTTGACTCTAGTTCCAATGCTCCAAGCACCACACTAGATGAAATTGTTCTAGCAATACTTTTACCTTCTGTTTGTAAAGAAGACTGAAAATAATAATCATAGTCAATATTCTTTTCCGAAGCCTTAATAATTTTTTCTATTTGTTTAACTGCTGCTACTGGATGTGAACCTTTAGTCGTCTCACCAGTTAATAAAATTGCGTCAACACATTCAGCCACAGTATTAGCTAAATCTGACACTTCAGAGCGACTTGGAATAATCTCTTTATTTAAAAAACTGTCTAATTCCGCAGAAATAATGCTTATCTTACCATTTTCGCGGCATTTACGAATGACTGCTCGTTTAATACTTGGTACTTCTTCCATTGAAATTCCAATTGCCAAATCACTACGGGCAATTACAATACCATCAGCAGCATCGATAATCTTATCCACCTCTTGTACTGCTCTATCATTTTGTATTTTAGCTAAAACAACCATATGATCATTTTTAAGTTCAATCAATAAATCATTTATTTCCAAAACGTCTTCAGCTGTTGTTACATTTGAAATACATAGAAAATCAACGTCCATTTTGCTAGCAAACAATATATCCTCATGATCTTGTTTTGTTAAAAACTTTCGATTTAATCTAACTCCAGGTAAGTAAACTTTAGATAAGCTTTCAACTACACCGCCATGAACAACTTCACAAACCGCAAAATCTAAGCCAATCTCTTCTACCTCTAAAATAACTTTTCCTTCACTTAACTTGATAATTGAATGAAAAGCAAGATCCTTAACTAAATTCGCATAATTAACAGAAAATTGAATATCCGTTCCCATAACTGGATTCATATGCATTCTAATGCGTTCACCGGTATGAAATTCAGCTTGACCCTCTTTAAATTCACCAGTGCGAATACAAGGTCCTTCTAAATCAAGCATTACTGCCACCGACGAGCTAAGTTTTTGGTTTATTTCCTCAACATCTTCAATTACGCGTTTGCAAAAACCATAATCAGAATAACTCATATTAAGACGGATAACATCCGCTCCATTAATTACCATTTCCTCTAAAATGCCAGCACGATAAGTTAAAGGTCCAATGGATGCCACTACTTTTGTCTTATTCATTAGTATCACCCTATTATCATTATACCAAGTTTTTACATAAAAAAAAAGAAGTTATTTGACAATATATGAAATCTAATACAAGTTTTAGTAATAATAATGCAAACTAACCCGCGTTGGATGCCCAACATTTTAAGCAAATCACTTATTTATTATATTTGCTAAATAAGTTATAACAATTTCCCCACTTAAAATGGCCCTTGTAACTAGCAATTATTGATACCGCCTTATCCTCTTTAATTTTATTATTATAAATTAATTTCATCTTGGTCTTAAACATTGTCTTAGTACTATTTCGTACTTTCATTATTAATTTGTTATTTTTAATATAAAATCGAAACCCTAAAAAATCAATTCCATTTTTACTAACATTAATAATACAAGTTTTACTATTTAAAATTAATTTATATTTTTTCATAAATTCCTTGATTACTTTTAAACAATATAATAAGTATTCTTTGTCGTTGCTTAACAATACACCATCATCCATATAACGAATATATTTTACTTTTAATTTTTCAACAACATAATGATCCAGCTCATTTAAATAAAAAACTGCTAAAATTTGACTTGTTAAATTACCTATAGGTAATCCCTTACCTTTTTCATAATATGGAATTTTTTTTAACTCATTAACTTTTTTATGGTCTCCAATTCGCATAAGTTCTTGTTTTACTAGCCTATCTATTTCTGAATTAATATATTCTTCATCCGTACTATCAATAATCTTATCTAAAAGAGTTAAAAAACGCTCATCTTTAATCTTACGTCTATACATTGTTTTTAAAATATCGTGATCAATATTATAAAAATATTTAGAAACATCGAATTTTAAAGCAAAGATTTCCCCTCCTTTTAGTTGATTCAAATATCGCTTTAAATACTTAATACCATAGTGAGTCCCTTTCCCATGCCTCGTTGCTACATTAGTATTAATTAAAGAATTATCCAAAATTTCTATTAATTTATTACCAACCAAATGATTAATTAATTTATCACTTATAGTTTGGCTCATAATAATTCTATATTTAGGATCTTTAATTAAAAATATATTATATCTACTTACCTCATAATCATTATCAAACAATTGCTTAATCCTAGAAATATTCATAGTATAATATTGTTCAAATTTATAAATTTTTGCTTTATTTTTAGTATTTACACTTATCTGCTTTCGGTAAATAGAATTAATATTGGCCACAGTGATCATATCTTTATATATATTACCTACTCTTTTCACTATTCATCCACCCATATAAACTTTTAGAAATTTCTATTAAATAATTTCCTAAAGTCGTGTATTTTTTATAAGAAATATATTTCTTATCGCAAGATATTTTTAAATAAAAATCAATCATTTTAATTTTGGTAATAACTTTTTTTTGAAACGTATTTCTATCTTTACCACCACACATATTAGCCATATATACAAATTCTAACATTTCTAAACTATCTTTCTTAATTTTATCTTTCAATATATATTCGGTATTAGGAAAATTAGTAACTATTTTATCCAAATATAAAATTGTCTTCTTGATATTGTTCACAATTAATAAATTATCCTTCATATTATCTCCTCAATCTTATTTAATAACGCATCAATATCATCACCTTTTATGTCCAATAATCTCTGATAAATCAAATTTATTCTATCTAAATTAGTTGGCTTCTCTAAATAATTTCGATATTTGTTATTATTAAATTTTTTCTTTATGTCTCCATTAGGATTAACAATCAAATAATTAATTTTAAGCATCTGCAGTCTTAAAATAACTTTATTTAAAGCAATAATTGGAAAACCAACTTTTGTAATATTAGAAGTTTTTTTTATTTTATAATTAAATAATGTATTCAAAATATAAGCATCATCGCCCAATACTTCATAAAAATTACCACATTTAATCAAAATAATATACTCAAGATATTTTTCTTTCTTTAAAAAATAAGTTTCTTTTAATTTCATATTATACCTCCAAAAATAAAAGCAGCATCAAAATAAGACACTGCTTAATTACAAGTACTAACGAGATTTTTACTGTTTCAATTTCTTACTAAAGCCTAAAATCCGTCCTTGCTTCTTTTTCCTAACACCTGGTTAGAGGAACAATATATGTTCTCCATCTTTTCATTATGACCACGTTGGTTCATAATCCATAGTTTTTAGAGAAATGGCGCCACGCCGGGCGTAGTATTGTTAGCGTTGTTGTTGTTGAGGTTACCGTCGGAATTGACATTGAACACATTGTTCGAGTTGCCACTATACGGCGAAAGCAAAACGCGTCATACTTTTTTATATTGCCCCTTTTTCACATAAAGTGAGAGGTTCCCCATACCCACCTCGAAGTTTTCACTTCTACCAACTTATATTTACACAATTGCACGGTAGGCTACGCCTCCGCGCTTTTCGAACTTCAAAGAAGTTCGCTAATCATACTTTCTATATTTGACCTTGTCAAGACTAGTGTGTAAATTTCTATAATATTTTTTAAATTGTCA
>CAUERX010000036.1 GCA_959020415.1 uncultured bacterium
TTTCTAGTCCTATTAACTTTAATGAAAACAAAAACATTACTTTAACTAGTTATTCTACCAATGGGGCCATAAACTCAGTAAAAAAATTTGCAAAAATGGACGAGTTTTTATTAAATATAAATGATGGTATTGCGAGTTTGCAAAAGATAGTATTTGATGGTAATAAAATTTCTGATACTAGAGGTGGAATCGTTATAAGAAATACTAGTAAAATTATTATAAATGCTGATACAACTATTCAAAATTTCATAACGGAAGAGATTTTTGGTGGTGGGTTAAGAACCACTGATACTAAAGCAACAATAGAAATGAATGATGGGAAAATCATTAATAACTATTCTCCTAAGGGAAGCGGAATTTTCATTGGATATGATGCCTCTATTACAATAAATGGTGGAGTTATTTCTAATAACAAATCTGATATGGAGGGTGCTTTATTAAGTCATGGCAATGTGACAATAAATGGTGGAGAAATTTCTAATAACATAGCAAACATAAATACTGCTGGATTATTCATTAGACAATATGAACAGCAATCTACTCCGACACTAATAATTACGGGAGGAACGATTAATAATAATATGTTATTAACTCCTAACGATATGGAAAGAATAAGAACAAATATTTATATATCTGATAATGTAACAACTGTGGACTCTATTACAACGCCACCATTAAATTTTTTTAGCAGTAAAACATATAAAATTGTAAATTCTGCTGATACAACTAAGGTTTTAGATATAGCTGATGGTTCAATTGCTGATGGAGCAAATGTTCAACTGTATACATATAATGATACAGATGCTCAAAAGTGGTATTTGGCAATTGAAAGTATTGAAAATAATATAGCATATTATAATTTTAAAATTAAAAAAAGTGAAAAATGTTTGGATGTTGCAAATGGTGAAACAGCTGATAGAACAAACGTAAATCAATATGCATGTAATTATACCGATGCTCAAAGATTCTATTTAGTAGATGCGGGAGAAGGTTATTATTATATAAAAAACAAAAAGAGTAATAAATGCTTGGATGTAGCAGATGGGGGAACATCAGATAGAAGCAATGTTCAGATATTTTCATGCAATAATACAGCTGCTCAAAAGTGGAAATTTGTTGTATCTTAAGTAATTAAAAAATTAACACTATAAAATGAGTCACAGTAAAAATAAAGGTCATTTATATTTATTTTATATCTCTTTTCATACCTATTAATAAAATAAATGGTCCTTATAGTGATAGCGAACAAAAAAAGATAAATAAATTGAGTATAGAGGGTGAAGGAAATCATCCTCTTATAATACCTTTCATTAAAAAGATATGAGTAATAAAATACTTAACCCTCCTGGTGATGATCAAAAAGCAATTAGTATGTTATTTAATGTATAATAATGGCTCAATTGGCGTTTCTGATATAACAGTTAATGGTGGTCAAATTGAAAACTTATACGTAAGGGGCGAAAGTGGAAGAGATGGAGTTCCAGGAATCGTTGAAACCGTGAAAGTTCAAGTATTGGGAAGGACAGCAACAAATTTACTTCCGGGTAATAATAACAATATTGAAATTAAAGATAATAAATTTATTACGCCAAATAGCGACGTAACTATCCAAGCTGAATTTGAAACAATTAAAGTAGACGGTAATGAAACAATTGATAACGTAACTAATTCAGAAACTAATGATAGTATCATCTTAATGATAATTCTTACTATTTTATCTATTAGTTCCATTACTGGCGTAGCTTACAAATTAAAACAAAACTGCTAAAATTGTTTATGCAGTTTTTTCTTTGATATTTAAATTTCATCTTCATATATTTAATTGGAGGTAAATATGAATATCAAACAATTAATTACTGTAAACATCAAAGAAACGCCAACAATTGAACTTAAAATATGGAATGATGGTTGGCAAACGGAAAAGGTTTTAACTGATGTTGCTATTGGAAAAAATGGAGCAACAACCAATAAAAGAGAAGGAGATTTTAAAACACCGCTAGGACTTTTTAAATTAGGATTTGCTTTTGGAACTATAAAACAAAATACTAATTATCCATATTTAATAATTACTGATAATAGCTATTGGGTAGATGATCCCATGTCTTCATATTACAATAAATGGGTTGAGGCCGGTAAAGAAAATATAAAAGATTATAAAAGTGCGGAACACCTTATTGATTACGATGAATATAAACTAGGTTTTATTATCGAGTATAACACAATAGATCAATATGATGAATTAAATAAAGGTAATAATAAAGGTTCTGCCATTTTCTTGCACGTTAAAACCAAAGACTATACCTCTGGTTGTATTGCCACCACCGAAGAAAATATTAAATATATTTTAAATTGGCTAAAATTAGAAAGCAATCCATATATTTTAATTAAAACCAATTAAAAAGGCAGATTTATTTCTGCCTTTATTGTTTATTGTTTTTAATAAATTCCCTTAGAATTTTTGTTAAAGCTCTTTTTTCAATTCTTGAAACATAACTCCTAGAAATCCCAAGTTCTTTCGCAATTTCCTTTTGGGTAATTTCGTCATTTCCGTCAAGACCATATCTCTTAATAATTATGTCTTTCTCACGTTCAGTTAAAACCGTAAAGTATTCTTTCAAAAGGCTTAAACTATCTTGATTATGAATATCCAAAGCAAAATCGGGTTTTGGTGTTTTCAAAATATCCAAAAAGGTAATGACATTTCCTTCCTTATCAAAACCAACACCTTCATCAATACTAATGTTTTTATTATTCTTTTTATCACTTCTAAAATGCATTAAGATTTCATTTTCGATGCATCTAGCGCAGTAAGTAGTTAACCTTGTTTTATGCTTAAATGAATAGCTGTCAATACCCTTAATTAAACCAATTGTTCCAATACTTATTAAATCATCAATGTCTTCTCTTCGGTGGTCATATTTTTTAACAATATGGGCCACTAAACGAAGATTATGTTCAATTAGTTTATTCCTAGCATCACTGTCTCCCATGTTAGCCTTTTCAATATACATTTCTTCTTCCTCTTTCGTTAAAGGATCAGGAAAGACGTTGTTTGAATAAGAAGCACTTAAAATATAAAAGTCTTTAAATAAGCTTCTTAAAAATCTCATCACATGAATCACACTCCTAAATAAGTATATGTGATTATTTTTTTCAAAGCCCATAGACATGCCTAGTATTTTAATTTAACTGATGATATAATATTGAAAGGTGATTAAGATGAGACCAATAACTGCTGACTCCATATGGACTTATGAAAATGGAGTTTTAAAAAATAAATTAGAAATAAAAGATGAGAAACTTTTAACTAAAACCGAAGAAGAAATGCTTTATAACAAATTAAAAAAAGTTAAAATTGATAACTTTAATAAAGAAGAACTATTGAAGCTTCATAAATATTTATTTGAGGATTTGTATGACTTTGCTGGTAAACTTCGTGATGAAAATGTTGTTTTTAATAATGTTATGATGTGCCAACATCAAGTAATAGATTTATGTTTATCAGATTTATTAAAAGAGGAACTAAAAGCTGGTGATGATATTGCACTTGCTTTAGCGTATTTTTATAGTGAACTTTTAATAATCTTTCCTTTTAGAGACGGTAATATAGTTACTATTCAAACCTTTTTAAAAAATTGGCTCGAAACATTAGACTATACTATAAATTTTAATGATATTGATGTGAACCAATTAACAAATGCTACAAACTATGCTTTTTATGAAGATATAAGTGAATTAACAAAATTATTTAGTAAATATATTAAAAAGAAAAACAAATAGAATAATTATTTGTTTTTTTAAATATTATTAAAAATATAAAATAGCATTCCAAAGCCCATAAACATCGTAATAAAACCTAAAATAGAACAATTTACAAATGCTGCTTCTAAAGACATTGGTTCCGTTTTCTTAACTTCGGGATTTTCTTTTAAAGAATCGCTTTTAGCTTCATCTAATGCTGCTAAATTTTCCAATTTCTCATCAGTTAAAATATCAATCTTTTTAGTTAAATTCATTTCATCTTCAGTTTCTAAAGCCTCTTTTAAAACTGAAACATTATTTTCGAAATCTATATCAGAAGAAGGGTTAACATTTCTGTAGTTAATGCCCATATCTAAAACTTCAGGTTCCATTGTGACTTTAGGTGCCGCTTTAGCTGCTTTCTTAGCCTTTGCTTCCTCAATTAATTCTTGGTAACTAATAATTGCCGCTTCTTCCTGTTTTCGTTCATAGTCATTATGAGCTTTAGTATCATCGGAAACTATTGGAACATCGTTGCCTGAACCATCAACTTCATATAATTCTCCAAATTCACTAAAAATATCTGTACCAACCTGTTTGCTAGCTAAACGCTCATCAGATAGGGAACTGTCATTCTTTTCTTCAAACTTCCCAAAATCATATTCATATTCTTTATGTTCCATTTTAAGCCTCCTAATTCTAAATAAATTTTACCACAATAATTGTCGTTTTTCAATCTAAAACCTAAATCTTGACAAAATATGACTATATTTTTAACTTTAGTACTTGACAATACATAGTAGTAGGTATACAATATTGATTAAAGAGGTGATGTATGAACTCTCAATTTAAAAAAGGAGTATTAGAATTAATCGTTTTATTGTCGATTAGTAAACGCGACATGTATGGCTATGAACTGATATTAGAAGTCTCAAAAGTTGTCGATGTTAATGAGGGTACAATTTATCCCTTATTAAAAAGATTAACAAATGAGAAATATTTTGATACTTATCTAGTGGAATCTACAGAAGGGCCTTCTAGAAAATATTATAAAATAACAACATTTGGTAAAAAAAGACTGAAGGAAGTAAAAAAGACTTGGAAAGAATTTGCTTCATCAGTCAACGAATTTATAAAGGAGTGTGAAAACAATGAATAAAAAGGAATTTTTAGAAACCTTAATCAAAAAATTATCCATTTTAAATGAACAAGAAAAACAAGATATTATTAGTGAATACACTGATACTATTAACGAGAAAATAAAGCATGGTCAAACTGAAGAGGAAGCGGTTAAGGACTTTGGGGATATTGATGACTTAGTCAAAGAAATTTTAACTGCTTATAAGATTAATCCAGATTTTGACGATAAAGAAGAAACTTTAGCCAATAAAGGTGAAAAAGCTATTAAAAACTTATCAGAAAAAATTGCCAACGGGACTAATAATCTTGTTGAAAAATTTAAGTCATCAAATCGGGAAATTAATTTGCAGCTAGTTTTTGAAATAATTATAAAAGTATTTATTCTATTAATTGGCTTACTTGTTATTAGAGGTGTTTTTGGGCTTTTCCATGAATTAGGTGATTCAATATTTGATGGCTTTTTTGAACCGTTGAGTACTATTTTAACTACTGTGTGGAGTATTTTCCTCTTCGCTCTTTACATCTGTTTACTTGTAATGATTGTCATTGCTATGTTTAAACAATATTTCTATAGTAATAAATCAGAAGGAGGAATTAAGATGGAAAATAATTCGGAGGAGTCAATAAAAAATAACAAAGTGTCAAACGAAGAAACAATAAATGTTTCAAAAAATGACGAAGAAATAAAGAAAAATTTTAATAATGCAAATATAAAACCGCCTAAACAAAAAAGAGGAACAACGGCTGGGGATGTTGTCTTACTAATTGTTAAAATTCTAGTTATCATTTATGTTATCGTACCGTTAATCGTTATTGATTGTTGTGCTATCATAGGTTTAGTATTTAGTGTTATTTACTGGATCAAAGGTATAGACTTATTTGGTCTAAGCTTATTGTTATTCGGAATATCTAGTTTACTTACCTATATTATTAAAATAATATTCAGTTTACTATTCGGTAAATCAAAACCACATTTATCTCCAGTTATTGTTAGTGTTATTATGATTGCTGTTGGAACCTTTATGTTTATTGATATGATTATGGGGATTGAGTATTACGATGAACTTCCAAACGATATTAAACTTGAAACTGAATCTAAAGAGTTCAATACTGATAAGCCAGTATATTTAGACGCACATGGTTACAGTGATGATAAAATAACCCGCACAATCAATAAAGATTTAAAAGATGGACAATTTATTATCGCAGTTTCATATTTTAAAGATAATCAAAATATTGAATTTAGACAAACAGATAACTTTAAGTTTAGTGACCATTGTGATTATGACTATGATGATGAAAACTATTATAATTATGAAGACGAATATGAGGATTATCAACACTGCAAAGATACTTCACTTTATAATTACATTGAAATTATGAATAAATATAATGGTGACTTTAGTACGTTTAAAAAAGAGTACAATCGCTTTGTTGAAAATTTAAAAGATGGTAAAGTGTACAATTATGGCAACATGGATTACCGTAAAGTTGAAATAATTGCGAATGAAAAAACTATGGAAACAATAAAGATAGATTAAAAACGCTGGATAGGCGTTTTTTTCAATTGACTTATACATCATTAAAATGTTATAATTTAAAGGAATAAAAGGGTGATATCATGACAAAAGAAACAGAAATGAGAAGAAATATGCGTATAGAACAGGAATTTACTAATCCTGTCTATGATGTAATGGGAGAAGCTATTAGTAAAACTGCCGAAAAGCATAATTATGGTAAATATGATATTGCTAAATTAGTTATGGCAATTTATGATGGTGATTTTGATTATTTGACTTCTGACGATGATTACCGTGAGCAAGTTAAATTGCTTGACGAATACTTTGAAAAAACCTATGAGCATAAACTTATTACATTTGAAATGATTAAGACTATCAAAGCTTTTGAAGGAACTGATATTTACGAGGCTTTAACTGCCGATGTAGCTGCAGTTGAAACTATGGTTAGGTATAACAAAAATGTTCCCGCTGAAGATTTATGTATTTTTTCAGAACCGCTTGAAGATAATCGTTATGATGAATTAATGACTAAAATTGAAACAGAGAAGAGTTTGCGTTATGCTGTAGCTGTTGTCTATGATAAAATTAAAAACACTAAAAAATAAAGGAAAGTGAAATAATGACTAAATCATATTATAATATATTAGAGACTTTAGTCTGCGTTTGCGCCGCTGAAGATGGGCATCTTAAAATTTATCTTAAACGGAAAATGACTGTTCCCTATAAAGGGTATTGGATTTTACCGGGTAAAATTTTATCCAATGATGAAAGCCTTGAAGATAGTGCTAAAAAAGTTATCGAAGAAGTAACCGGCATGCCGAGTTTATTTCTTATGCAGGGTAAAACTTTCAGTGATGTAAATAGAGATCCTGATGATCGAATTATCGCTTGTACCTTTACCACTTTATCAGCTAAAGATTTAGTCGAAATTAAAGGTGATGATGGTCGCCATCAATTAAAATGGTTTAATTTAGATGAACTTCCTAAATTAGGGTATGATCACGAAGACATTATTAAAGCAAATATGAAGAAGTTAAATCATAAGATATTAAAAAATGAAGACGACGTTTTATTTAAATTATTTCCAAGTGATTTTACCTTACCAGAATTACAACAATTTTTCGAAAATATTATAAGTAAAAAATTAGATCGTCGTAATTTTCGCAAAAAACTTATCACTCAAAACATTGTTGAGCCAACAGGTATTAAAAATGTTGGAGGTGTTGGCAGACCTGGAGAGCTTTATAAGTTCAATGATAAACTGGGGGAGAGGAGTATCATAGAATGAACGAAGAAGGTTGGGACCTAAAAGAATTTTTAGGTTTTATTGTAGTTATATGTCTAGCTATTTTAGTTACTATGGCTATGTATAACCGTGGCATTAAAGACTTATTTGATAGTTCAGGCGAATCTAAAAGTGAAACATATAGTGACATTGAAAATACTTTAGCTAGTACTGCTCGTACTTATACTGATAATTATTATTATAAAGTTTTAGAAAATGGTGACGAAGATAGCGTAACTGTTAGAGATATGCAGGGCGAAGAGCTTTTAAAAAACATTATTGATCTTAAAGATAACAAAACTCATTGTTCAGGATATGTTCATTTTAAAAGAGAAAATGGCAAGACTTCGTATGAACCATATTTAAAATGTGGTGATAATTATCAAACCGACGGTTATAAGTCAAAATACGATGAGCCTGTTAAATAATGGTATAAAAAAACTTGACAAACATATAATAAGGTGGTATATTGTTAATGCGTTTAATTTAGATTTACTTTATTGTAAATCTTTAATTAAGAAATAAAATGAAACGCCTGGATATGTGTGAAGAAAGGAGGACAATTATGCCAACTATAAATCAATTAGTTAGAAAAGGAAGAAAAAATAAAACTAAAAAGAGCAAATCGCCAATGTTAGGTGTTGGCCTAAATAGTAAAGACGGTAAAGTTACAAAAACAAATTCTCCACAAAAACGTGGTGTATGTACTCGTGTTGGAACTAAAACACCAAAGAAGCCAAACTCAGCTTTAAGAAAATATGCTCGTGTAAGACTTTCAAATGGTAAAGAAGTAGATACTTACATCCCAGGAGAAGGACACAACTTACAAGAACATAGTGTTGTTTTAATTCGTGGTGGGCGTGTTAAAGACTTAATCGGTGTTCGTTACCACGTAATCCGTGGAACAATGGATACAGTAGGAGTTGATAAACGCCGTCAAGGACGTTCTAAATATGGTACTAAAAAACCAAAAGGTAATTAATAATACATCATTATAAAATGGAAGGAGGATTATAAATGCGTAAAAGACGTGCAACAAAAAGAGATGTTTTAGCTGATCCAGTCTACAATTCAAAGTTAGTTACAAAATTAATTAACCAAATTATGATAGATGGTAAAAAAGGAACAGCTCAAACTATTTTATATGACGCTTTTGATACAATTAAAGAAAAAACTGGAGAAGAACCAACTGCAGTTTTCGAAAAAGCTATGGCTAATATTAAGCCAGCGCTAGAAGTTAAATCAAGACGTGTTGGTGGAGCTAACTACCAAGTACCAATTGAAGTTAAAGCTGACCGTAGTCAAGCTTTAGGTCTTCGTTGGTTAGTTCAATATGCTCGTTTAAGAGGTGGACATTCAATGGCTGATAACTTAGCTAATGAAATCATTGACGCTTCAAACGGTGTTGGAGCTGCCGTTAAAAAACGTGAAGATACTCACAGAATGGCCGAAGCTAATAAAGCATTCGCTCATTATAGATGGTAATTTAAGAAAGGAAAAAGAATATGGCACGTGACTATAGTTTAGAAAAAACACGTAACATTGGTATTATGGCTCATATCGATGCAGGTAAAACTACTTGTACCGAAAGAGTTTTATATCATACTGGTAAAATCCATAAAATTGGTGAAACTCACGATGGTGAAGGAACAATGGACTGGATGGAACAAGAAAAAGAACGTGGAATTACTATTACTTCAGCAGCTACTACTGTATATTGGAATGGACATAGATTTAACATCATCGATACTCCAGGCCACGTAGATTTTACTGTTGAAGTTCAAAGAAGCTTACGCGTATTAGATGGTGCAGTAGCACTTATCGATGCACAAGCAGGTGTAGAACCTCAAACTGAAACTGTATGGCGCCAAGCTGACGATTACAAAGTACCTCGTATGATTTTTGCTAATAAAATGGACAAAATGGGAGCTAACTTTGAATTCAGCTTAGACACTATTGATAAATTATTAGGTGTTAATGCTAAACCAATTGAATGGCCAATTGGGGCGGAAAATGAATTTGATGGTATTATTGACCTAGTAACCAAAACAGCTTATCATTATGATGGACAGCAAGCTGAAGAGCCAACTATTATCGATATTCCAGAAGATTTAGTAGATATAGTTGAACAAAAGAGAACTGAGTTAATTGAAGCTGTAGCAGAATTTGATGATGAACTTATGAATAAGTATTTAGATGGAGAAGAAGTCTCTATAGAACTTATTAAAAAGGCTATCAGAAAAGGAACACTTGCAGTGGAATTCTTCCCAGTTATGTGTGGTACTGCTTTAGGAAATAAAGGTGTAAAATTATTACTTGATGCAATTGTTGATTACATGCCGGCGCCTACTGATGTTGAAGCTATTAAAGGCGTAGACTTAAATGGTAATGAAATCGAAAGACATCCAAGCGATAATGAACCATTCAGTGCTTTAGCTTTTAAAGTTATGACAGATCCATTTGTTGGTAAACTTACATTCTTTAGAGTTTATTCAGGACATCTATCAAGTGGTTCATATATTTTAAATGCAACTAAGAATAAAAAAGAAAGAATTGGCCGTATCTTACAGATGCATGCTAACGATCGTAAAGAAATTAGTGATGTATATACTGGTGATATTGCCGCCGCCGTTGGTCTAAAAGATACAACTACCGGAAATACTTTATGTGATGAGAAACATGCTTGTATTTTAGAAAGTATGGAATTCCCAGAGCCAGTTATTCAACTTGCAATTGAGCCTAAGTCAAAAGATGACCAAGATAAAATGGCTTTAGCTTTACAAAAATTGGCCGAAGAGGATCCAACATTTAAAGCATCAACTGATCACGAAACTGGTCAAACTATTATTGCCGGTGTTGGTGAACTTCACCTAGACGTCATCGTTGATAGAATGAAAAGAGAATTCGGTGTTGAAGCTAACATTGGTCAGCCTCAAGTTTCGTATCGTGAAACAATTAAAGTTGCGGCTGATTGTGAAGGTAAACACATTAAACAATCTGGTGGTCGTGGACAATATGGACACGTTTGGATTAAATTTGAACCAAATCCAGAAAAAGGTTATGAATTCGTTGACGCAATTGTTGGTGGTGTAGTTCCAAGAGAATATATTCCAGTTGTCGACAAAGGGCTTCAAGATGCAATGCAAACTGGTATTTTAGCTGGATATCCATTAGTTGATGTTAAAGCAACGTTATTCGATGGCTCATACCATGATGTTGACTCATCAGAAATGGCATTCAAAGTAGCTGCTTCTTTAGCGCTTAAAGCTGCTAAAACTAAATGTAATCCAGTATTACTAGAACCTATTATGAAGGTTAATGTAATCGTTCCAGATGAATATCTAGGAGCTGTTATGGGAGATATTACATCTCGTCGTGGTAAACCACTTGGTCAAGAATCAAGAGGTAATGCATTATCAATTAATGCAATGGTACCACTTTCAGAAATGTTCGGTTATGTAACAAGCCTTCGTTCAAATACTCAAGGTCGTGGAAATTTCACAATGGTATTTGATCACTACGAAGAAGTTCCAAGAAACATTGCTGAAGAAATTATCAAAAAAAATGGCGGAAACTAAGCTAAAACACTTGTATTTTTAGTTTAGCTCTGCTAAAATGTTAAATGAAATAGATAAGAGGAGGAATTTATTATGGCAAAACAAAAATATGACCGTTCAAAACCACATGTTAATATTGGTACAATCGGACACGTGGATCACGGTAAAACTACATTAACAGCTGCAATTAGTAGCTATTTATCAAAAAAGGGATATGCAGAGTTCCAAGACTATGCAAATATTGATAAAGCACCTGAAGAAAGAGAACGTGGTATTACAATTAATACTGCCCACATCGAGTATGAAACTGATAAGAGACACTATGCTCACGTAGACTGCCCAGGCCATGCTGACTATGTTAAAAACATGATTACTGGTGCTGCTCAAATGGATGGAGCTATCTTAGTTATTGCAGCTACAGATGGACCTATGGCTCAAACTCGTGAACACATCTTATTATCACGTCAAGTTGGAGTACCTCGTATGGTTGTATTCTTAAACAAATGTGATATGGTTGACGATGAAGAATTATTAGAATTAGTTGAAATGGAAGTTCGCGATTTATTAAATGAATATGATTATGATGGAGACAATACTCCAATCATTAAAGGTTCAGCTCTTAAAGCACTTGAAGGCGACCCAACTTACGAAGAAAAAATCGGTGAACTTATGGATGCAGTTGACGAATGGATCGAAACTCCAGTTAGAGACACTGATAAACCATTCTTAATGCCAGTTGAAGATGTATTCACAATTACTGGTCGTGGTACAGTTGCTACTGGCCGTGTTGAACGTGGTGAATTAAAACTTAACGATGAAATCGAAATCGTTGGTATTAAACCTACTAAAAAGTCAGTTGTTACAGGTATCGAAATGTTCAGAAAACAATTAGATACAGCTGTAGCAGGAGACAATGCTGGTGTATTATTACGTGGTGTTGCTCGTGACGATATTGAACGTGGTCAAGTTATTGCTAAACCAGGAAGTGTTACTCCACATACTAAATTCAAAGCTCAAGTATATGTACTTAGCAAAGAAGAAGGTGGAAGACATACTCCATTCTTCAGTAATTACCGTCCACAATTCTACTTCCGTACAACTGATGTTACAGGTGTTATTGAATTACCAGAAGGTGTTGAAATGGTAATGCCAGGTGATAATGTTGAAATGACAGTAGAATTAATCGCTCCAATCGCTATCGAAAACGGAACTAAATTCTCAATCCGTGAAGGTGGTAGAACAGTTGGTGCTGGTAACGTTTCAGAAGTTATCAAATAATTAAATAAAA
>CAUERX010000037.1 GCA_959020415.1 uncultured bacterium
GTGGATTAAAGGCAAATCAGACAATATACTATGCATGGACAACATCAAACACAACAGTACCAACCTCATGGTCAAGTGTAACAAGTACAAATGCAGAAGGAGTAAAGAGTGCGAGTGTAACAGTCCCTGCTACTTCAAACTCATCATTAACAGGAACATATTATTTATGGATAAAAGCAGGGACGTTATCAGATGTAAGTGGGAATGTTAGTGATAAACAAGTTAGTAAAGAATTTAAATTTGATAATTCGCCACCAACATGTACAAGTAGTGGTGGAAGTAATCAATGGATAGCATTAAGTCAAACTATAAAAGGTACCTGCGCTGATAGTCATAGTGGATGTGAGAATACTCAAATAACAAAAGCATATACAATCGCATCAGGTACAAACGGAGAATATGATAGTAGTTATTCACCAGGAATAGTTAAAGATAAAGCTGGTAATACTGCAACATGCCCAAGTGTTAAAGTAAGAGTAACTGGTAATACTTTAAAAGATTATCAAAGTGGTGCTGTATTTATGTTTGATGGAAAGACAGGATTAACTAAAACAACATGGGCTGACCAGAGTGGAAATAAAAGAAATGCAATTTTGGTTGGCGCTAAAGTAAGTGGAAACTCTGTACTATTTGATGGTGTTAATGATTATGCAAAAATAGACAGAAAATTAAATTATAAATCAGTTACTTTAGAAACTACATTTAAGCCATCTACAATATCTGCTGTTCAAAATATAATTTCAAATATAAATAATGGTGGTTATAGAATTGTGATTTATAAAGATGGTAATGGAAATTTTGACGCTTATAAAGGAGGGCAATATATTGGAAATGTTTTACCTATAATAAATAATAAAATTAATTATATAGGTGGTTCTGCAAATACTTCTTTAGTAAAATCTTTTATCAATGGTAAACTTGTAAGTCTTAAAGATAATAATCCGATTATTGACCCAACACCGGCTGATATATTTATGGTTTTAGGAGCTAATCCTGGTGGTAAAGAAGATGTAATGAACGGTGAATACTTTAAGGGAAATATTTATACAGCCAGAATGTATTCATCCGTTTTAAGCAATGATCAATTACAAAAACATTATGTTATAGATAAATCAAGATTCGGTTTTTAGGAGATGATAATATGAGAAAAAAAGAGAATATAATAATTATCATTCTTATATTAATAATTATTGTTGCTGGAATTATGTTTTTTGTAAAAAAAACAACTGTAAAAGAGCCAATTGAAGATTTTAAGGTTAATAATGAAAAGTATAAGTTGGAGGATAATACAATCTATTATGATGCTGAAATTATTAATAATAAAAATGCCATGTTAAAGATTAATAAAATAGATATTATTTTTAAAGATGATACAGGGAAAACGATAGTGACAATAACTAATGATGTTGGTAAGAGGTTACAACTAGCTGAGTCTATATCTGTTTCAACGCAAACTAAGGTTAATACAAATAAAAAAATAAAGACTATTGAATATAAAATATATTAAAGTAATTATATTAATTGTTAAATTGTAATTAATAAAAGGGTAATGTCCAACATTTGGAGTTCAGTTCACAATTTATCCTTTTATTTTTACCATTTTTTTGGTATAATTACTTAAGTGATGCATTAGGAGGGATAGGAATGCGCGAATTTACAGAACAAGAATTAGTAAGAAGAGAAAAAGTTAATGAATTAATAGAGAAAGGAATTAAACCTTTTGGAGAAAAATTTGATGTAACATCAAATTCAATGGTTATTAAGGATAATCATGAGATGAAAAGTAAGGAAGAACTAGAAGAAATAAAAGATGAAGTAGTTGTTGCGGGAAGAATTATGACTAAAAGACGTAATGGAAAAGCTGGTTTTTTCCATATCCAGGACAAGTTTGGTCAAATTCAAATATATATTCGTTTAGATAATGTTGGTGAGGAAGCTTATGATTTATTTAAGGCTTCAGATATTGGCGATATTGTTGGAATAGAAGGCTATGTATTTAAGACTAATACAGGTGAGTTGTCAATTCATGCAACTAATTATATTCATTTAACTAAAGCGTTAAGACCACTTCCGGAAAAATTTCATGGACTTACCGATGTTGAAGAAAGATATAGAAGAAGATATGTTGATTTAATTATGAATGAAGATGCTAGAAAAGTAGCATTTGCACGTCCAAAGATTATTAGAACTATTCAAAAATATTTAGATGATTTAGGATACGTTGAAGTTGAGACTCCAATTCTAAGTCCAATTTTAGGTGGAGCTGCAGCTCGTCCATTTACAACTCATCATAATGCTTTGGACATGCCATTTTATTTGAGAATTGCAACAGAACTTCCACTTAAAAGATTATTGGTTGGAGGAATGGATGCAGTTTATGAAATCGGTAGAATTTTTAGAAATGAAGGTGTAGACCGAACTCATAATCCTGAATTTACAACAATCGAACTTTATAAAGCTTATACTGATATGTATGGAATGATGGATATTGCTGAAGGTATTATTTCATCTGTATGTATGGAGATAAATGGGACTTATGATATTGTTTATAAAGGCAAAGAACTTTCTTTAAAGCCACCATTTAGAAGAGCGCATATGGTTGATTTAATTAAAGAACAAACGGGGGTTGATTTCTGGAAGGAAATGACTTTAGAAGAAGCTAAAGAAATTGCTAAAGAACATCATGTTGAAGTAGAAAGTCACTTTGCTTTTGGGCATATTGTAAATGCTTTTTACGAAGAATTTGTTGAAAAAACAATTGTTAATCCAACCTTTGTTTATGGACATCCAGTAGAGATTAGTCCACTTGCTAGAAAAAGTGAAGATCCTAGATATACTGAAAGATTTGAATTATTTATTGATGGCATGGAATATGCCAATGCTTTTACAGAATTAAATGATCCAATTGATCAATATGAAAGATTTGAAAATCAATTAAAGGAAAGAAATTTAGGTAACGAAGAAGCTAATGAAATGGATATGGATTTTGTTGAAGCGTTAGAATATGGTATGCCACCGGCTGGTGGAATGGGTATGGGAATTGATAGATTAGTTATGCTTATGACTGACTCTGAAACAATTAGAGAGGTAATTTTATTCCCACATATGAAAAATAAAAATTAGTTTTAGACTTTCTAAAACTTTTTTCTTATTTAACTTGTAAAAATTATATGATTAAGGTAAAATTAAAATAGGTGAAGCATATGAAACAAAAAGGATTTACATTAGTAGAAGTATTAGCTGTTATTGGAATTTTGGCAATTTTGGCGGTGATAACTTATCCAATAATTGATGATGTTATTACGGGTTCAAGGGAGAAAAGTTTTAAGGCTAGTGTTGAGGAATTAGTCAATACTGCCGAAGTTGATTATATAGAAAATGGAAGATCAGGAGAAATTCCTTATACACTTACAACAAGTAATACCTTTGCTTGTTCAGGGTGCACTGCCTTAGATTATCAAGGAGAGATAAAAAATGGTAGTGGAACAATTACTTTAACCAATGGTAAAGTATCAAAAATTAATATTGCTAATGATTTATATAAAGCAAGTTTAAGCGGAGGTAAAGTTATAGTAACTGAAAAATAACTCATTTTGAGTTATTTTTTTACACTTTCAATATTTTGAAGTTCAAAACGACATTTTTGATTATTTTTATTTACTTCCTCGATAAACATTTCATATGGTCTTATCCATAATTTAGTATCACCATATAATGCACGGTAGACAACATATTTTTCTAAAGTTTCACTATGTGTGGCGATGTCTTCAACAAGATAGTAATCGCCTTTATGATGTTTATAAATTCCTTTGATTTTAACTTCCATTTATTCACCTCTATGGGAATTATATCATTTGATATATCAAAGGTAAAGATGATTTACAAAATAAAAAGCCCTTTAAATGAAGGACTTTAATTACAAAGTGGCGTCTCCGATAGGATTCGAACCTATGACCCACGCCTTAGAAGGGCGTTGCTCTATCCAGCTGAGCTACGGAGACAGCTTGCACTTTTAACGAGTGCAAATTAATTATACTATATTTTTTTCTTACTTTCAAGACTTTTTAATGTAGTTTTGTAAATTTCCTGGTTGTCAACTTTAAAAACTACTTGATTTACATCATAATTATCTTCAATTGATAAACAAATAGTATAGATAACTTCTTCTAAAACTTCTTTGGTTGTAACATCGTCAAATATATACGAGTTAAATTCTAAATTCATAGTATCATTGTCAATGTTACTAGAAACTAATTTGGTTTCATCGTTAAGAAAACTCATAAGCCGTTCATTATGGTTAAAATTAGTTGTTAATTCATCGATAATGATGGTTATTTTATCACGATCATCATTTAGATATTTTGTAACTGGAACATAATATTTTTTGTCGTTAATTTCGTTAACATAGTAAACAGTTACTTCATTAATACTTGTAGTTTTAGTAAAATCATATTCTTTATTTATGCCAAATGATCTATCTAGTGTACTTGGTAAATTGGTTTTAGTTTTTGGCAATTTAGTTAGTATTTCACCGTCAACATATATAATGACTTTATTAACATCGTCAATTGAAGTTAAGGTATATACAATAGCTTCAATCATTTTTTCTTCGTGTTCTTCATCGACGTCTAATAGGTCACTTGAAAAATCAACTTTAATAAGTCCCTTATTATATTTTAGGGATAAAACTTGAGTATCTGGTGGAATAATCGCACTAAAACCACTAGGTATTTTACTATCCGAACCACCAACTGTCAAAATATTTAAAAGTTCTTTAGCTTTTTCTTCGATTTGACCGCTTGTTAAAACAACTTCGGTTAGAGCAACATAGCTATTTTTATCCATCAAAAAGATAGGATTGGTATTAACGTTTGAATCCACATATTCTAATTCAGAATTAACGTCTAATTTAGGTTCGTTTCCGGGGAGAAAATATATCAGTAAAATGGCAAACAAGGCCGCCGAGGTTAAACCAATTTTACGTAAGCTTAGTTTTTTTAACATTACAATCACCTACTTAAATAATATGAAAAAAAAGGTTTTTTATTAACCCTTTTATAATGAAAGTTCTCCAAGTTTTAAAAGCTCAACCACAGCCCCAGCACGACCCTTTACTCCAAGTTTTTGCATCGCGTTAGAAATATGATTGCGAACTGTCTTTTCACTTATTTCTAAAATGGCAGCAATTTCACTGGTTGTTTTGTTGTCAATTAATAGTTCAAACACTTCACGTTCTCTTTTTGTTAAAATACCCTTTTTCATAATTCCCTCACTTCCTAAGTTGGGTGGTTTATATTTACTCATATTATTTTATGCACCCTGTTGATATTAGTGAGAAGAAAAGCCTAAAAATGCAAAAAAACTCTAGTTAAGAGTTATTTTTGGAATTTAACAGATACAGCAACTGCGGTATCAAATTCTGATTGAACGGTACGCATTATTTTATTAGCAAGCGCTTTGTCATGCTTTTTACTGTCAACGACAACGGAAACGTCACTATTATTTATTTTAACAAATGCTTTAAGTTTATGTTCATTTTGAATTTTCTTTTCTACTGATTCTTCTTGACCGCGATTTTGATTTAATTTTTGCATTTTTTCAAAAGCTTGGTTTTTTTCATTAGTAGATGATTTTGAGTTTGTAAGAACTGCTTTTAATTCGTTTATTTCATCTAACATTTGTTCTTCAGACTCTACTCTTAAAGCAACTAGTTCAGCGCTTTCATTATCACTGCTTTCAGCTGAGACAGTCTTGGTTTGTTTTTCTTCTTTTGTATTGTTATTTGTTGTCATCAGTAATTCGCTAGGCATAGTTATGTAATATACACTAAGCACTAGTATCAAACTAAACAGCGTCAAAAACCACAAACTTCTTTTATTTATCATTATTATCCCTCCTAGTACATTCCTAATTAATTATATTAAGGTATCTTGTTTTTATTACAATTATATTTAGGATTATTTAATTTCTAAGAGTGTTTATTTTGCAGTTGCTGGGATAAATTGGTTATGTTATAATATTAAATGTAGAGGTGAAGTGGAATGAATGGTATAACTTCATGGGAAGATAGAAAAAAATTTTTTAAGGATATAGATTTTGAAAATGAAGTAGCTGTTAATGAGGCTAGAGATAAATTTGAAATTACAAAATCTAAATATCATTTTGACGATTTGAGTGATAGTGATCTTGAAATGTATATGTTTCAAATTGCCTTTTTAGAATATGAGGAATTAAAGTCCACTTTTTCAACAGAAAAAATTTCAATTTTAGATGAAGGCCAAGTTGTGATGAACGATGGCGAAGAAATAATTGATAGATTAATCTTACGAGATTATGCTATTAAATATCTTAAGACCATAGCACCCGATGTTGAAATATTAGTAAATAATGCGCCAAGCCCTAGTTCTTTAAAAGCAGATCAACGTTTATTTAAATTACATAATAAGATAGCGACAAATAATAGACAATTAATAGCAGAAGTTTTTAGATATTATTTGATGAATGCAACTATGACTGATGAAGGATATGAACTCGTTAATGGATTAACTGGTGAGAAGCACCTTTTAGGGAAAAACAGCCTATTATCCTTGGTTTTGGATAGAGGTAAGGATATGTTTAATTTTACTAATAAGTTTCCTGGAGGTAGTCATCCAGAGCCTATTTTTAATTATGATAGTAGTTATTGGCGACAATATTCAATTGCTCTTAGTCAAGATTATATTGCTACGGATAAAGAATTAAGGTCAGTTTTAGGTAGTGCGATTTTAGATTCTGAATATAGCGAGTATGATAGTATCTTAGAAATTGCTAGTTTCAAGAAGTGTTTAGCAAATTATAGAGAATACGCTGAAGGATATAAATTAAGCCAGGATTTAGCAGCTTATGAGGCACATGAGACACAAGAAAAGAAGCCAGGACATTAGGCTTCTTTTTTGGGGATAAGTTTACTTAATCCAATACCATTTGAGGCTTTTAAGTAAACTGATTTGTTTTTTAAAATTTCAGGATCTACGTCGTCAACTTTTGGATAATAGAAGACATTAAAGCTTTTTTTTCTTAAGTAATTATATACTTTTTTCATTTCTTTACCAACTAGATGGATTTCATTAAAGTTAAGATTATTTTTAAACATGTATTTAGCAATATTTATATGAATTTTACTACTCATACGTCCTTGTTCTAAAATATCACCTAGGATAACAATTTTGTTTTTATTAGTTTGTTTATAAAAATATTCTAAACCGCTAATCATGGTTTCGTATGAGGCGTTATAGCAGTCATTGATTAAAATGTTACGGCCAATATTCATTTTTTCCATACGACTTGGCGCACATTTAAAATTGTCGATTCCTTTAATGATGTTTTTAATATCCATTTCTAATAATAAGCCAATTTTTAAGGCACAAATTGAATAGTTAATAAGGTATTCAATATCATTATTAATAGTAATTTTATGACGTTTGTTATTTACAGTAATGGTGTAACGATTTTTTTTACCTAAAATTATGTTTGAAATGTCGCTTTCATGAACGCCGTATTCAATAATATTTTCGGCATCTATTTTGGCATGTTTAATCATGGAATCATCCATGTTACGTAAGAAATAGCGACTGTCTTTGGCAATACTCGTTTTTTCCTTCAGGGTATTTTTTAGTTTTTTAAAATTACCAATATGAGCAGTGCCGATATTAGTTACTAAAGTAATTGTTGGTTTACAGATGTTTCTTAAAAAGGCAATTTCACCCATATGGTTTGATCCTAATTCTAATAGAACAATGTCTTCACCCTTATAGTTGATTAGGGTTAATGGCATTCCTATATGATTGTTTAAGTTTCCAACGGTTGTTAAAACATTGAATTCGGTTTTCAAAACACTATAAATCATTTCTCTTTGACTAGTTTTTCCAAAACTGCCAGTTAAGGCAATAACAGGTACGGTTAAACGTTCTCTAGTTTTAGTAGCTAATTCCTGAAGGGCTTTTAAGCAGTCTTTTACTTCAACAATAACTAGTTTTTTATTTTTAGCCAAAGCTTCTTCAATAATATCTTCGTGACCAGGTTCAACAAAAAAACCAGCTAAACCTTCATCAACGCCATTTAAAATATAGTTATGGCCATCGGTTTTACCTTTCAAAGGGAAAAACATAGTTTTTCCTTTGATGTCTTTTGTGTTTATAGTGAAATGGTCAATATTTGTACTTTCACCATTTATTAATTTTGATTTGCTTAATTCTAATATTTCTTTGATAAGCATAATATCACCTCGTTTTTTTAATAAGCACACATATTATAATACATTTTATGAAATAGGGCAAATAAAATAATTGAAAATTGATAAAAACATGTTATAATATTTATAATAGTAGATAGTAGGACGTGGATATGGGCGAGTTTGATGGATTCAAGTTGGAGCGAGCGTATGGTATACGTAATGATTTACTAAACTTTGATTGGACTTCGGGGGTAACAATTTATTCTATCTCAACTGCACTACATATCTTCAGGCAGTATATCAATTTAAAATTATTGATAAAGCAGGCAATACAGCTACTTGTGGTAGTCATCAACAGACATAAAATTATAGTTGGTTATCCAATTGTTAGTTTTGAAAGACAAGGAGAGTAAAATGACAAAAATTAAAAATATAAAAGCTAGAGAGATTTTGGATTCTAGAGGAAATCCAACCGTTGAGGTTGATGTCCTTTTGGAAAATGGTATTAAAGCAACAGCTAGTGTACCAAGTGGTGCTTCAACAGGCCAGCGTGAAGCTTTGGAGTTACGTGATGGCGATAATAGATATATGGGTAAGGGCGTTTTAAAAGCCGTTAATAATGTTAATAATATTATTGCTCCAGAGCTGCTTGGAAAAGAGGCAAACAATCAGAAGAAAATAGATCAATTAATGATTGAACTTGATGGTACTGAGACTAAAAGTAAATTAGGGGCTAATGCAATTTTAGGGGTTTCAATGGCTATTTTGAAAGCGGCTGCTTTAGATAAAGGATTGCCACTTTATAAATATATTGGTAACGGAACTATGCTGCCCAAACCAATGATGAATATTTTGAATGGCGGGGTTCATGCCGATAATGCATTGGATTTTCAAGAATTTATGATTATACCTGAAGCTTTAGACGTTAAAACAAGAGTTAGAATTGGTAGTGAAGTTTTTCATAATTTAAAAAAAGTTCTTAAGGAAGAAGGTTATAATACCAATGTTGGTGATGAAGGCGGTTTTGCTCCTAATTTTAATTCCAATATTGAAGCTTTAGAAGCTATTATTAAAGCTATTAAATTAGCTGGATATATACCTGGAAAAGATGTTAATTTAGCGCTTGATGTTGCGGCTTCTGAATTCTATAAAGATGGTTATTATGAGTTGAAAGGTGAAAACAAAATATTAAGGACAGATGAATTAATTTCATATTACGAAGAATTAATTAATAAATATCCGATTGTATCAATTGAAGATCCAGTTAATGAAAATGACTGGGATGGTTTTAGACAAATTACGGAAAAACTTGGCGATAAAATTCAATTGGTAGGTGATGATCTATTTGTAACTAATAAAAAATATTTACAAAAAGGAATTGATTTAAAAGCTGGAAATGCTATTTTGATTAAGGTTAATCAAATTGGAACAATTACTGAAACATTGGAAACAATTGAACTTTCTAAAATTAATGGATATAAAACAATTATTTCTCATCGTAGTGGAGAAACTGAAGATACAACGATTGCTGATTTAGCGGTAGGACTTAATTTAGGTCAAATAAAAACAGGCTCTTTATCGAGAACTGACCGTGTTTGTAAATATAATAGATTAATAAGAATAGAAGAGGAGTTGGAGTATGAAAATGAGTAAAGGATTTAAAGTAGTATTAGTAGTTTTTGCAGTAGTTGTAGTAGTTTGCGGAATAGTATATTTTGCATTAGGTGATACTGAAGATATTAGTAAAAAAGATAATGATACTACAGAAACTAAAAAAACGGAGCCAAAGAAAGAAGTAAAATCGAAAATACCTAAAGGCTTTTCAATGGAAAACGAGAAGATTACAATTCAAAATGGAGTGCTTAATTTAGACGTTACAGTTATTAACAATAGTGAGAAGAAAGTTAAACTAAAAAATGTTAATGTTATTATTAAGGATAAAGATAAGAATGTTGTTTCTGATTTAACAATAGCAATCAATACTGATCTTGAGTCACGTGAAGGAATTCAAATATCATCACAAGATATGGTTAGTTATGAAGGAGAGTTATCTGATACTGTTTATAGATTTGAAACGGAATAGGTGAAGCAAATGAAACAAAGGGGATTTACACTAATAGAATTAATAGGAGTAATAGTTTTAGTAAGTTTAATGATATTGATTATTATTCCAACAGTAGAAAAAGCGGTAAAAAAAGGTGAGGTAAACGCTGATAAGCAACTTAAGGATAATATGATATTAGCGGCAAAAAGTTGGGCAGTTGACAATAAAGGAAAAATGCCACAGGAGCCAGGAGTAAAAATCAATATATGGTTAAGTGATTTACAAAAAGACGGATATATCGAAAGGGATATTAAACTTCCGTCTACTGGAGCTAGTATTGATGAAGCTTGTATCGAGGTAACAAATAAATCATCAAGTGTAGCTAAAAAAAATGTTTATGATTATGTATACAATGATAATTGTACAATTAATTTAGATTTAGTAATAATTGGTAAGATAGGAAGTACGCCAATAACAAGTGGAACATGGACAAATAAAGATATAACGTTAACGGCCACAAGTAGTTATACAGGAACTTATCAATGGTATAGTGGAAGTACAGCGATAAATGGAGCTACTAAGAAAAGTTATGTAGCAACTAAGGGAACAAACTCTGAGGGGAAAGTAACATATAAAGTAAAGATGAAATCTGAGAAAAGAACACCAGAAGCCACATATGTAGCAGCGATTGATAAGAAAGCGCCAGCAATATCAGCAATGACTAAGATAGCGACAAAAGATAATTTAACGATTTCACTATCAGAAACGAGTAGTGGAAGTGGGTTAAAGGGATATGCGATAACAAGTACAGCTAGTACGCCAACTACTTGGACAGCGATAAGTGGAACAAGTTATTCAAATACATTTAGTAAAGCAACCGGAACATATTATATACACGTAAAAGATGCAGCTGGAAATACAACGTATAAGAAAGTTGATATAATTTCAATGGATCCACCAACATGTAGTATTAGCTTAAGTGGAACGATGGGAACAAATAGTTGGTATAAGACAGATGTTAGGGTTACTTTAAATGGAACAGGTACTGTAAGTACTAAAGGACTTGCGACGACTCAAAATTCAACAAACGGAGTTAGTTCAGTGACGCATAGTAGTGATACAAGTGGTATTACATATTATGGATATGTATCAAATGTAGCTGGAAGTAATAGTTGTACAAAAACATTTAAAAGAGATGCTTCTGCACCTGCAATATCAGTGACAACTAAGATATCAGAAGCTAGTAATTTGACAATAACTTTGCAAGATAACATGAGTGGACTATCGGGGTATGCAATAACAACAAGTACAGAGAAACCGAGTAGTTGGACAGGTATAAGTGGGAAGAGTTATTCAAAGACAGTAACTAAAACAACGGGAACATATTATATACATGCAAAGGATGTAGCAGGGAATACAACATACAAGAGTGTGTATGTACAGGCATTGAAACCGCCAACATGTAGTATAAGTTTAAGTGGTAGTGTAGGGAATAATGATTGGTATGTTGGTAATGTGACAGTAAAGATGACAACAAGTGGGACGGCTACGACAAAGGGACTTGCAACTACTAAGAATTCAACAAATGGTAAAACGTCGGTTGTGCATAGTTCTGATGGTAAGAGTATTACATATTATGGGTATGTAGCTAATGCAGCTGGAGGAAATAGTTGTTCAAAGACATTTAAACGTGATGCAACT
>CAUERX010000038.1 GCA_959020415.1 uncultured bacterium
TCTGGAGGAAGTTGTAAAAATAGTGGCAAGGATGACTTCTATACTTGTAAGTATGATTTTAATAATTCTTAATGTTTTTGATGAAATAAGCCGAAAAGAAATTTTGAATAGTATTTTAGACTATATGATGCTAGCTTATTTAATAATAATCCAGTTGTTTTGTTATCATTCATGTCTTTGCTTGCAGAAAATGAGGATATTCTTACAACGTTTTACAATGGTGAATTTATTAATTTAAGATATGCAGCTTTTGAGTATGCACGTCCTTTTGCTAAATTTTTATATAGCCGGTTATCTGGTTAAGATATTTCAAGTTATGATGGGCTTTTAAATTCATTATATGCTAAAGCAAGTATTCCTTGTGATTATACTTTTGACTTTTACCGTTTATATTTGTATTCTTGTGGAGAAAGAGTAATTAATACTTTTGAAAATAGAATTCCAAATGGCAGTTTGGAAGTGGTAATTATTGCTAATAATGAAGTGGATTTTGATGGGGCTTTGTGTGTTGCAGATTTTTTGCCTAATAATGAATGTAAATTAGATTTTTTAAGGCAATATGTTAAAGATAGCTCAGAAACTCCTGGTCCAATTTTAAAAAAATCTTTAGAATTTTTCTAGAGATTTTTTATTGGTTGTAGGTAGTTATGATATAATTAGTATGGAGTGGTAGTATGGCAATAACGAAGACAAACTTTATAAATTATAGTCGATGTCCAAGATATGTGGCATTAGATGATTTAAAGACCGAGAAATTACAAAGTATGGTGACTTTAGAGGAGTACAAAAAAGAAGAAGAGGAAGAATATATTAGAGAAATTCTTGGTGATATGTACGATGGTGAGGAAGATTTAATCGAGGTTAAAAATGATCATTTGGAAGTTATGCTACCATATTATAATCAAGTTGAACTATTAACTGGTGCTTTGGCTCCTAAATATTTTTCTGGAACTTTTAAATATTCTAAAGCAACTTTAGAACAGGAAAGTTTTGATTGTTTAATTGATAATATTCGTTATTTGTGCTATGTCGATATTTATAATGAAAACGAAAAGGCGTTTAATATTATCGAAGCAAAGGCGACAACAACGAAAAAGTATTTGGATTTAGGGGTTAAAGTTAAAGATCAAAATGGTTATGTTAAAACTAATTCTATTTTTGCTAAAGATAGTAGAGGTATATATCACTTGCTTGAAGATTTAAATGTTAATATTGAAGATTATATGCCTTTAAAGAAGTATGAAATACAAAGAGCTAAATTGTTTGATAAATTTAGTGCATCTGGGCATTATGTTTATGATTTAGCTGTTCAAAGGTATATCATTGAAAATGATTTAAAGTCTAATGGTGAAGTACAAAAACTTGGTGATGTTAAATATTATTTAGCTGTTTTAAATGGCGAGTATATTTTTAATGGAAAATATGATTGCGGGGAACCAGTATATGAAACCGACGAAAATGGCAATGAGATAGTTTCATTTATTGATATGACTAGTGTTACTAAGGACTATATAGATATGATTGATTTGGAGCGTAAGCGTGTTCAGGGATATATTGAAAATTTAAAAATCGATCCTTGTCCATTAGGAGAGTTTTGTGAAAGAAAGAAAACTACGAAGTGTAAATATACAAAAGTTTGTTTTAGTATTTTACCTGATAAGAATTCAATTATGGCTTATTTAGATGGTCATCATGGTTTTAAAGATAGTAGTGGCAAAAAGTATGATCGTTTTGATTTAATTAATGATGGCAAAGTAGGGATGCTTGATGTTCCAGTAGAACTTTTAAATAGAAGAAAAAATGTTATTCAAAGGGAAGTTGTTGAATCACAAAAGCCTTATTTTGACAAAGAAAAAATAATTGATGGGTTTAAACAGATTGAGTATCCAATTTATCATTTAGATTTTGAAACGTTTCCATGTCCATTACCAAGGTACGCGGGTGAGCGTTGTTATACACAGTCGGTATTTCAGTTTTCTTTGCACATTGAAAAAGCGCCTGGAGTCTGTGATAAAGATAATGATCATTTTGAGTATTTGGCTAAAGACCATGGTGATCACCGTGAGGAATTAGTTAAAAAACTTTGCGAGTGGATTGGTGATGTTGGGACAGTTTTAGTTTATAATGAATCTTTCGAGAAAACTAGACTTAAGGAATTAGCGTTTATTTTCCCTGAGTATAAGGATAAACTTATGCATATTAGAAATATGATTTTTGATTTGATGAATTTGGTTAAGACTAAGTCATCGATGTATGAAGAACTTGGCTATGAAAAAGATAGGGCGTCGATGTTTAATTATTATCATAGTGATATGAATGGTTCATTTTCGATAAAAAAGATATTGCCGCTGTTTTCAGATTTAACATATCAAGGAATGGAAATTGGAAATGGGGTTGAAGCTTTAGTTACTTATGCGAGGTTTTCAAAAATGGATGAGAAAGACTATAAGCATAAATATCAGAAATTAGTAGAGTATTGTAAGCAAGATACTTGGGCGATGGTTTGTGTTTTAGATGGCTTAAGAAGTTGTGTTAAATAATGTAAAATTTTGACATATTAGTTGTATTTAAAGACCAATTGTTATATTATCAATAGTAGGAGAGTGATACATAATGTTATATCCTTCAATTGATAAATTACTAGGACAGGTTGGTTCTAAATACTTGCTTGTTAATATTGTTGCAAAAAGATCTAAAGAAATGGAAGAAACACGCCATTATCAGATGAAAGAAAATGAATATAAGTCAAATAAAGATTTAGGAAGATCTCTTGAAGAAATATCTAAAAATTTGATTCACATTAAAGAACGATAGTTCTTTTTTTTGTTGCGATTAAAACAAATGTTTGCTATAATATATTTGGTGATAAGATGAAGATTGAAAAAATAAAAAAAAGTGGTTCTAAATATAAGATTACTTTGGATAATGGAGAGGTTATAAGTACTTTTGATGATGTTATACTAGAAAATAATTTATTATTTGACAAAAATATTGATAGTAGTTTACTGAATAAAATAAATACGGATACAACTTATTATGAAATTTATAATAAAGTGCTTATGATGATTAGCCGAAGGTTGCGTAGTGAACACGAGATTAGAGAATATCTTGATAAGACAATGGTAGATATAAATGATAAAGAAAAAATAATTGACAATTTAAAAAGAATTGGACTTATTAATGATTATAATTTTGCCAAAGCATATACCAATGATAAAATCAATTTGTCTTTAGATGGTCCATTTAAAATAGCTAAAGAATTGGAATCACATAATATAGATTCATCTATAATTAATGAAATGATTGATATACCTTCAGAGGTTATCGATGAAAGATTAGATAAAATTATTAGTAAAAAAGTTAAAGCTAATAAAAAGTATTCTGGTTTTGTTTTAAAACAAAAATTAATAGTATACCTGGTTAATTTAGGCTATGGTAGATCTGATATTAATAGACATTTATCTTTAATTACTTTGGATAATGGACTTATGTTTAAAGAAATGGAAAAGTTTTATAAGAAATATGCTTTGAAATATAATGGTGATGAACTTTATTTAAAGTTTAGAAATAAACTTTATAGTAAAGGTTATAGTTTAGAAGAAATCAATGAATTTGTAAATAAAAAACAGTTCTAATTTGAACTGTTTTCATTTGTATTTTTTGCTAAAGCTTCTTTTGTTGCTTCGTTATATGATTTTTTAATATCATTATCGTTAATTTTCATGTTGTATTTTTTACGAAGTTCTACAAGAGCTTCTGTCTGAAGAGTATCATCGTTTTGTATTTTTTCGTTTACTAATTTATCGATGATATCATCTTTAACTGCATTTAATTTTGGCTTTTCTTTTTGACTTATACGATAAATAATATGGTATCCATATTCAGATTTTACTGGTTCTTTAGTGTAAGATTTATCTTTTAATTTTGTAGTAGCATCCCAGAATTCATCAACAACTTCTCCATAGGTTACAGTTAATTTACCGCCTTTTGAAGCAGTTCCCTTGTCGTCTGAATTTTCTTTTGCTAATTTTTCGAAATCTTCACCTTTGTCTAATTTTTTAATTATTTTTTCGGCTTTTTCTTTGGCTTTCTTTTCAGCAGCTTCTTTTTCTTCATCCGACATATTATCGTTAACATCAGCTGAAATTAAAATATGTTTAGCTTCAATATCACCGAATACTTTGTCTTCATAGTATTTTTCAATTTCTGAATCAGTAAGTTTTCCTTTTACATAGTTTTCAGTAATTGTTTGCTTTTTGTAATCTAAAATTAAAGCTTCTTTGAAGGCGTCTTCATCTTTATAACCAGCTTGAGTTAAAGCCTCATTAAAGTCTTTACCATAACTCTTATATGATGATTTATAAGATTCGATTTGTGATTCGGCATATGTTTTAGCGTCTTCATCTGTTTCAACTTCTTTATTTACGATATATTCGTCAATCATATTTACTAAAGTTGTTTCGCCACCTTGTGCTTTTAATTTTTCATATAAGTCTTCAGCGGTGTATTCTTTTCCATCGATTGAAGCAACAACCTCTTTTCCATCTTTTAAGGTTGGAGTTTTTCCGCATCCTACTAATCCAATAACTAGCACGCATACTCCTAAAGTTAATAATGTTTTTTTCACGTTTGCTCTTCCTTTCATGTGTATGGATATCTTTCATACATAATAATAATAGCAAATTTCCTAATAAAAAACAATATTTTTTCATTATTTTTGATATTAGTACTCACACAAATCTATGTTTTCCATAAAATAATGTGAAAAGACAAAAAGGAGGATGATTTATATGTGTAACACAGGAACAAGCGCAGCTGCAATCGTTTTAGTATTATTTATTCTTTTAATAATCATACTTGGGGCTTGGATTTAAGCCTCTAGAAGGGGGTAATTATGGCTTGCAATAACGAAAAACCATGTGGAAACCAATGCGGAAATCCATGTGGAGACCAATGCGGTCAAAGAACTAATAGCTGTGGATATCTAATTATATTAGTACTATATATCTTACTTGCTATTTTATTAGGTTCTTGTATCTATTATTAAAAAAGAGAAGTCCATGGACTTCTTTTTTGATGTATTGTGGTATACTAAAATAAAAATATAATAGAAATTGATGATGATGGATGTCGAGTAAATATTTGAATGCTATTTTGGAAGTTTCTTTGGAGAAATTTAAAAACCAAGTTAAGGTGTTGGAAGGATTTGTAACTGCTCCACAGTGGCTTTCTACTTTAAAGTATGATATGGCGCTTAACCCTTCTTTAGCAAATATTATATATATTATATAAAAAATAATGCTTTTGATACTAGTAAATTAAATCAAATAATTACTGAAATTAGACATGAATGCATAAAGGCAATGGAGGAGGCACAGCGTCAAAATGATAACGTTATTAAATGGTATAAATATAGGGAAGCATATGCATACTATGGTTTTATTGAAGCAATTACGGAAGGTTCTGTTATAACTGATGTTATTTTAAAACAATTTAGTAAAAAATATGTGCAAGGTTATTTGAGAGTTTTGCGTGAAATAGATATGATTAAGCCATCCTCTTTAACTAATTTTGGGGAAAAGAAGGAACTTGATTTTGAATTTGAAGATGAGACAGTATCTTTATATTTACTTATGAAATATTGGCAGGATAATCAACATGTTTTTCACGAAGAAGTTATTCATCTAAAACATCAGGAAGCTAGAAAGGCATTTGAAAGAAATGTAGACAGTGGTTATTCGCACTTAAAAGGCGTGTCAGGTAAATCTTTATTGTCTTTGTATTTGCTTGATAATGAGCCAATTATTCTATTAGACGTTTTATCTCGTTTTGTAGTCGGTAGTTTAGATAAAGAGTTAGCTTTAATAGTTGGGGGAAAAAATTTAGGCTTAGCTAAGCTCAATTCTTTAGGATTTGAAATTCCAGAGACTTATTCGTTAACGGTTGGTTCTCTAAATAATTAATTATATGGTCCATGTTTAGAAAAACTTAGTGATTGTAGTTATTCAGTGAGAAGTTCAGCTACTGTCGAAGATAATGAAAGCCAATCTTTTGCGGGGATGTTTACGTTAGTATTGGATGTTGCTAAGGAAGATTTAGAAAATGCTATTTCTATTGTTAAAGATTCGTTATCTTCTGAAAGGGTGTTAGCTTACTCTTTACACTTTAAAACAAAAAACCAGAGATGGCGATTGTTTTGCAAAAATTTAAAGAGCCAGAGTATTCTGGAGTTTGGATTGGTAACAATTTAGAATCTGAATATTTAGAATAGACTAGCGGCAATGGTGAAAAGCTAGTATCAGATAAGGTAAAGCCGCATAGTGAAAATTGGTAAAACAGCTGATTTGAAATGATGTATTTTAGACGGTAAATTGCTTTGGCTTCAGTATAGGCCGGTTACTAAAGCTATTGAAGAATTGCAGACTTCTGAAGATAAAGAGGCTTATAGTGGCGTGGCGGCTTCATCCGGGATTGTTCGAGGAAGACTTATTTATTTAGATGATATTTCAGACGCTCATTCATTCGAAGAAGGTTCAATATTGCTTACAGATTATACTGATCCTGATTGGGTTTCGGTTATGTTAAAGAGTTTGGCGATTATTACTGCCGAAGGTGGGGCCCTTTCTCATACAGCTATTATTTGCCGTGAGCTTGGAATTTCTTGTGTAACGGGTTTAGGTTATGACGTTACTAAAAATTTGCAATCGTCTTTAATGATAGAGGTAAATGGTAGTAGTGGGAAGGTTAAATCATTAAGCGTAAATCATCTTTATAAATAGAGTTGGTTTTTGCTTTTTGATGATATAGTTACTGTGGGGATTTGCATTTAAATAAGTACAAAAGTGTAGCTGATTTTATTTTGGATATTGAAAACAAAAAAATTTCGTTTGATTGCGAAATTTTTTTGTTTGGAAGAAGGATATTTAAATTTGGTCGGGTATGATTATAAATAGAAGAAAGATAGGATAGGTTACCTCCAATGAAACAGGAAATACGATTTTGATACACTATGATTTTAATAGGTGGTGGTTTAAGTTAATAGTAATTTTTATTGTCACATATAAGGATAAATTATGACTTTATCCACAATTTTGGAAAATTTATTGTAAAATTCGATAAAAAAAGCAGAAATTTATTTATAAAATACTTTACAAAAGGGTATTTGGATAGTAGAATAGTGGTATACAGTGTAACATTGTGGGGAAAAGTGGGTGATTTTATGTTCATGGGTGAATATCATCATACAATAGACGACAAAGGACGTTTAACTATTCCATCTAAAATTAGATACGAGCTTGGTGAAAATTTCGTAGTAACTCGTGGGTTAGATGGCTGTCTATTTGTTTATCCTAAAAACACATGGGATAAGATTGTCATTAAGTATCAAGAACTTCCGAATGTAAAAGATGCCCGTAATTTTATGAGATTCTTTCTTTCAGGTGCGGTTAATCAGGAATTTGATAAGCAGGGAAGAATTAATATCTCTTCTCCATTAATGAAATACGCTGATTTAGCAAAAGATTGTGTGATTATCGGAGTTGGTGACCGTCTAGAAATCTGGAGTGCGGAAAGATGGAACAGCTTCATCGACGAAAATGAAGATAGTTTGTCTGATATTGCAGATAATTTATTTTCTAGTAATTTAAATATTTAGGAGGTTTTATGCATACAAGTGTTTTACTGAATGAAAGCATCAAATATTTAAATTTAAAAGATGATAGTATTATTGTTGACTGTACTTTAGGATATGGTGGACATAGTAGCCAGATTTTAAAGAGGATACCTAAAGGTTTTCTCTATGCTTTTGATCAAGATAAAGTAGCAATAAAAGAAGCTGAAAAGAAATTAGAAGAGGTTGGTTTAAACTTTGAAATTATAAATACTAATTTCAAAAATATAAAAGAAGAAATCTTAAAGAGAGTAGAGAAGGTCGATGGAATTTTATTTGACCTTGGAGTATCTTCGCCACAACTCGATAAGGCCGAAAGGGGCTTTAGCTTCCATAAAGATGCACCTTTAGATATGCGAATGAATCAAGACGATAAATTGTCGGCTTATGATGTTGTTAATGGATATTCTTATGAGGAATTAGTTAATATTTTTTATAAATATGGTGAAGAAAAATATTCAGGAAGCATTGCTAAAGCAATAATTAGATACAGAGGAAATAAGAAAATTGAAACGACTTTGGAATTAGTGGAAATTATTAAAGAGAGCGTCCCAGAAAAATATCGTCGTCAAGGTCATCCTGCTCGCAAAGTATTTCAAGCAATTAGAATTGAAGTAAATAATGAATTAGAAGTTTTTAGGTTGGCTTTAGAAGATGCATTATCATTAATAGACCCAGGTGGAAGAGTATGCGTAATTACTTTTCATTCGCTTGAAGATAGAATTTGTAAACAAATGTTTAATGAAGTAAGTTCAGTTCCAAGAGAACTTCAAAAATTACCGATTATCCCTGATGAATATAAACCGAAATTTAAAGTGGTGGCTAACGAGTTACCAACAAGTGATGAGATTTCAGAAAATCCCAGAGCAAGAAGTGCAAGACTTCGTGTAATAGAAAGAGGCTAGGCTATGGCAAAGAAGAAAGTTAAAAAAGCAAAAATAACTAAGGGTGAAAGATTACTTTATATAGTGATTGTTTTTGCTGCGATATTTTCACTTGGAATTAAAACTTTCTGCGGCGCTTCTATTAGCGAATTAAAAATGAGCATCGAGGAGGTTAAATATAACATTGACGATCAAAAAAAGAAAAATGAGAGTCTAACAATGAAAGTAAACGAACTTACGTCTTTTGAGAATGTTAAAGGTGTTGTTAAAGAAATGGGACTTGCATATAACAACGATAATATAATAGTTGTGGGTGAATAAACGAGGTGTTAATGTGAAAGAAAAAAAACAAGGAAGGAATAATTGGAAATTACCAAAAAAAATCTTTTTTGTTTTTTTTCTATGCCTTATTATTTTATTTGGTCGATATTGTTATTTAGCTTTATCGCCGACAGTAAATGGACATAACGTTCAAAAATTTGCGGCTAATCGTAATACAGTAGCTAAAACGTTAACAGCTAGCCGTGGAACAATTTACGATATGAGTGGGAATGTTTTAGCGCACAATGTGACTTCGTATACAATTATTGCTTATTTGGATGAAAGTAGAAGTACAGGCGGTAAAATTAACTATGTTAAAGATGTTGATGCGACAGCTGAGGCTTTGGCTAAGGTTTTAGGTACTGATGCTGATGATTTAAAGAAACGTCTTAACAAAGGAAAAGAAGAAAAAAAGTATCAGATTGAACTAGGAACAGCTGGAAAAAATATTACAGAACTTAAGAAAAGTGAAATTGATGATTTGAATTTACCAGGTATAGATTTTGATGAAAATTATAAGCGTTATTATCCAAATGGTGATTTTGCCTCTTATATTTTAGGCTATGCAAAGACAAATGAAAAAAAGGATAAAGATGGGAAAGTCGTTACATCAATTGAGGGGGAACTTGGGATTGAGGCTAAATATAATGATTTATTAAAAGGTACTGATGGATATTTACAATATCAACAGGATAGATTTGGTTATAAAATTCCAGATACAGCGGAGACGAGAATTGATGCGATGGATGGTAGTAATATTTATTTAACTATTGACTCTAATATTCAAAGATTTGCTGAGACTGAAGTTAAAGCAATTGAAGAAAAGTATGAGCCTGAGTGGTCAATTATTTCAGTAACGGATGCCAAAACAGGAGATATTTTAGCTAGTGCATCTTCACCGTCTTTTAATCCAAATAAACGTGATATTACAAGTTATGAAAATCTATTAGTTTCTAATGCTTTTGAGCCTGGTAGTACAATGAAAATTTATACTTATATGTGTGCGATTGAAAAAGGGACTTATAATGGAAATGATACTTTTAGATCAGGAAGTATTGAAATTGCCGATGCGACAATAAAGGACTGGAATAATACTGGTTGGGGAACTATTAATTTTGATAAAGGTTTTGAATATTCTAGTAATGTTGGAGTATCAAGTATGATTGGTAAATTCATTGATAAAAATGACTTACGTGATTGTTTAACAAAATATGGATTTGGAAAAACAACGGGGGTTGATTTAGCTAGAGAGAACCCTGGCAAATTAGGATTTAAATATCCGGTTGAAGTGGCTAATGCAGCTTTTGGTCAAGGTATTAATACCACTGTAGTTCAGCACCTTAAAGCTTTAAGTATTATTGCTAATAATGGTAAGGCTTTGACGCCACACGTGGTATCGAAAATTGTTAATCCAAATACTGGTGAGACAACATATAAGCGTAAAGTGGAAGAGTCTGAAAGAGTAGCTAGTCAAACTACGATTGATAAAATTAAACAATTAATGTATAACGTAGTTAATAGTGATGATCCGCAAGCTACAGGTAAACGTTATAAAATTGATGGCTTTGATATTATTGGTAAAACGGGAACTGCGCAAATTGCTAGTCCTAAAGGTGGGTATTTAAAAGGTGATAATGCTTATATTTATTCATTTTCAGGAATGTATCCTAATGATGACCCAGAAATTATTATTTATGCGGCTGTAAAAAAACCAAATGTTGGTGCAACTGTTGTTGTTAGTGACGCGGTGAATAATATGATGAAAAACATTGCCAAATATAGAAATATGTTTTCGACGACGACAAGTAATAGTACAGTGGCTTCATTAGAATTGTCATCTTATATTAATAAAAAGACTGATGATGTAAAAAAAGAATTGTCAGCTAATAAGATAACGCCAATTGTTATTGGAAATGGAGATAAGGTTATTAACCAATATCCACTTAAAGGAGAAACTGTTCTATCTTATGATAAGGTTTTCTTAATTACTAATGGAGATAAAAATAAAATGCCGGATTTAAAAGGATACTCGCGATCAGAAGTTATTTATTTAATGAAGGCATTGGGTTACAAATATGAAATTGAAGGTTATGGATATGTTACTGGTCAAAGTCTAGAAGCTGGTAAAGATGTAAATAATAATGATATAATTAAAATTACGCTGTCAGAAAAATACGATAATTTACCAAGCTAAATAATATTGCAAATTAGATAACTATGTGTTATAATGAATATGGACATATTTTTAGCACTGCCAAAAGGTGGTGCTTTTTTGTTAAATGATAAAAGTCAAGAGATGTTCCTAAAAAAGGCATAAAGAAAAGAAATTAGAGAAACTAAAAGATTTAAAAAAGAGCAAAAGTATTATAGAATAGTAAATAGTAACTACTTACTTATAAGTAAGTAGTTGAGGTTAAGGGATTTTGAATGATCGAACATTTAAAGTCTCTTTTATTTTATTATAAGAACTATAACCATGAGATTTAATAATAGAATGAACATAAACATTAATATAATCATTTGAACATTTAAGTAAACTTTTATTATTATAAATATTATCTCAAGCGAGTCAATTTCTTTTAATATCCCAATGAAATGATTTAATTTCACTATTAGCTGTACAATATCCAGGAATATTTGTACAATGACGCTTAAATCTTTTAGCTATAAAAACAGTAAAAGAAGTATCCTTTGCTTCATGACTATCTTTAGCTCTTGTATACTTATTAGTAAACTTCTTCTTGATGATTTAATTTATTCTACTTTTTCTCTTTCTTCTATTTCACTTACTTATTTGGGGTGTACATTTATTGTATATTATTAGAATTTGAGTTGAAATAGTTGACAATAGGGGGGGGGGGGGGGGGTATAAAAAAATAAAATAAAAAATAAAAAAA
>CAUERX010000039.1 GCA_959020415.1 uncultured bacterium
CACATCAAATCAGGTAGTAAGTTCAGCCTTTAAGTTTGATAATAAAAATCCAAGTTTGAGTGTAAGTACGAGTAAGACAACGAAGAGTATAACAGTGGTAGCGACAGCGAGTGCCCTTTCAGGGATAAGTAAATATGAATTTAGTAAAGATAATGGAGCTACTTGGGTAGCAAATGGAACGAGTAAGACATATACGTTTAGTGGATTAACGCATAATACAACTTATCCTATAAAAGTAAGGGTAACAAGTGGTGTAGGGAAACAAACTACAACATCAACTACAATAATGACGAATAAAATAGCAACGCCTAGTTATGAAGCAAGTTATACGGCAGGTAAAACAGCTGTAATCATAACATATCCGTCAGGATGTGGAAGTGCGTATACATGTACATATATAAAAGATGGAGGAAGTGAGGTTACTGTAGAAAGTACAACAGAAAAAGTAGAGTTTACCAAAGATGGTAATATAGTAGCCAAAGTAAGTGATGGAGTAAATACTATAACTGCAAGTAGTTATAATGTTATGGTAAAATATGCGATAGAAATAGGTAAAGTAAAAGGTGGTAGTATAATTTTATCAAAGACTTTAGCATTTCATAATGAAACAGTCAGTTATACGGAAAATCCGATAGCGGATTTTACATATCAGGGAGCTACAATAGTGTGTAATAACGAAACTAAATATATAGTAGATAAAAATTCAACATCATTTTCAGTAGGTGATCAAAATTGTACAAATGCTATAGTTTATCCATCATGGCGAAAAAATGATTTATTTTGGTTTTTCTCTGCTTTGCAAGGAACGGAAACCGATTGGGTTCAAGACAAAACAGCATGGTCTAATTATTCTTATGATACTTATAAAATTGATTTGTATTATGAAGGTGCGCCGCATTATAATGCTATAATACAAAGTTACGAAAGTTACAATTCAAGGAATATTTATGCGACAAATCAAGCATATGATTTAACTGATTATAAATATTGGGTTTCGAATTTACATTGCTACAAACCTAATGGTAATATATATACTACTTCCGAAGGCGTGATAAAGCAATGGTATAATATTTTATCATTTGCTGATGAAAGAGCTGGTTGGCATGAGCAAAATTATTCAATTAATACTCCAGATACAAATGTTATAGATATTGCTAAATATGATGGAAAATATTATTTGAGTTTACATTTACTAGTAAATGATAATTTGTTTAGATGTGGATGGGTTAGAAATTATTTACAAGGTGAAACCTATTCATATGAAAATCCATCATAAGTTATAAAAATTCTTATAACTAACACGCTTATTTTATAGATGTAAGAAGAGACTTAAGATAAGTGTGTTGTTTTTTTCTTGAATAAAACGTATAATTATGGTATTATCTATAAAGACATTAATAAAGAAGTGAAGTGATAAAATGCAAATGCCAAATTTAAAAGAGGCTAAAGTAAGAACTAAAAATACTCCTAAAACCATTAAGTATAACATCGATGATAATTATAAAACCTTAGGCAAAAATAAAACGTATTTTATCAAAACCTATGGTTGCCAAATGAATGAACATGACACCGAAAATATCAAAGCTATTTTAGAACAAATGTCATTCAAGGAAAGCAATATTATGGAGAATGCTGATTTTATTTTATTAAACACCTGCGCAATCAGAGAAAACGCCCATAATAAAGTTTTTGGTATGGTTGGGAGAATCAAACATTTAAAAGAATCGAAGCCAAATATTATTGTTGGTATGTGTGGTTGCATGGTTCAAGAAGAAGTTATTGCCAAAGAAATTAAAGACAATTATAAATGGTTAGACATTGTTTTTGGAACTCATAACATAAATGAACTTCCTAACATATTAGCTAAATCAATAAATCAAAATAAATTAGAACTTGAGGTCTATAGCATTGAAGGCGACATCATTGAAAATATGCCAGCAAAAAGAGACAGCAAATATAAAGCCTGGGTTAATATCATGTATGGTTGTGATAAATTTTGTACATACTGCATTGTTCCATATACTAGGGGTAAACAAAGAAGCCGTACAAAAGAAAACATCATTAACGAAATCAATGAATTAAAAAATGACGGTTATAAAGAAATAACTTTATTAGGTCAAAATGTTAATGCTTATGGCAAAGATTTAGATACTGACTACGATATGAGTGATTTACTTAAAGAAGCCGCGGAAACGGGTATTGAAAGAGTAAGATTTATAACATCACACCCTTGGGATTTTACTGATAAAATGATTGAAGTTATCAAAGAATATCCAAATATTATGCCATATATTCATCTACCACTTCAATCAGGTAGTAATCGAATTTTAAAACTAATGGGAAGACGTTATACCAAAGAAAGTTACTTAGAACTATTTAATAAATTAAATAAAATACCTAACGTTGCGATTACCACCGATATAATAGTTGGCTTTCCAGGTGAGACCGAAGAAGACTTCAATGACACCTTAGAAGTTGTCCAAACATGTAAGTATGATTCCGCTTTTACTTTTATATTTTCACCAAGAGAAGGAACCCCTGCTGCTAAAATGGTTGACAACACGCCACTTGAAACAAAAGAAAAAAGACTATATATGTTGAATGATTTAGTTAATAAATATGCTAGAGAAGCCAATGAAAAGTATTTAGATAAAATAGTTCCAGTTTTATTAGAAAACGAAAGTGAAAAAAACCCAGAAATGCTTATGGGATATACTGACACAATGAAGTTAGTTAATGTGAAAGCGTCTAAAGATAAAATTGGCCAAATAGTTAACGTTAAAATTAACGCAGTAAAAACATGGAGCATGGACGGAGAAATAATCAATTAAATTTGATTATTTTTTTCATTTCAATTGATAATTTACTATCAATTTGATATCATTATAATAGAAGTAGGAGGTCGTAGTATGAAAGAAGATAAAACAAATGAAGAGCCAAAGGATAATAACACGAATCTTTTAAACAACGCTGAAAAAGCTGAAATTGTTAGTGATGTTAAAGCGGCTTTTAATAAAGCTAAGGGTGAACCAGAGGAAATCCTAAGTTTAGATACCTTAACTAGTATTGATAAAACTATCGATGGGGCTCCAGATACATTAAGTCAAGAAGAAATTGATAAAGTAGTTAAAGGCGCACCTCAAAAATCCAAAAACAAAAAATCAAAATTACCGATTTTTATCACTGTTTTTATTATTTTATTGATTGCCAGTATCGGAATTTATTGGTATTTAGCTAATAACCCTAAAACCATATTTGTAAGATCAGTAGATGTTGTTTTTAATAACTTGATGGAAAACATTGAAGATCCTAAATATGTAATCACTAATGGTAATATTGATATTGACTATAATATTGAATCAAAAAATAGCGAATACGCAGCTTTAAACAAAATAGACTTAAACGCTAGCTATATTACTGACTCAATGAATAAAATTTCTAAACTTAATTTTAAAACAACTTATGAGAAAAATCACTTGTTAGATGCCACTATATATAATGCGAATGGAAAAACCTATTTTAAGTCACCAGATTTATTAGATAAATATATTGAACTCAACACTGATGACAAAACTATTAACTACGATGCAAAAGATATTAAAACTATTTTAAAATCATTAAACACAGCAGTTAGTCAATCATTAGATGGTCAGAAATTTAGTGGTTCAAAAATAGAAATTCCAGTTAATGGTAAGAACATTAAAACATACCGTGCTTCATTAGTTATTAATAAAGATAATATCGGTACCATTTTAGATAGTATTAACAGTACATTGCAAAAAGACGCTAGATTTCTTAAAGCATATGGATCAGTATTTGGAATTGAAGAAAGTAAAACCAAATCTGAAACAGATAACTATATTAGAAACTTAAAAGAAAAAGCTAAAGATATGGGAGATATTACAATCAACTTATATACTAAAGGCCTTAATCATGAATTTATCAAATTAGAATTAACCGAAAATAATGATCAAAAAGCTGATGTTATAAGTGTTACGACTTTAGACAAAAACAAATATGCTTATCTAATTGATATTCAAAGTGAAAACGCTAAAACTGAAGGTACTTTACAATATAAAGTTAAAGATAATAGTAAAACTTTAAATTTAACCACCAAAGTAACCGAAAATAATCAAGAAACGCTAAATGGAACTTTCAAAATAAAAATCACTGAAAAAGAAGCTAGCAAAATAACTAAAGAAGACATAAGTGAAAGCGTTAAAGCGGATAAGCTTACGAAAGAAGAACAAACAGCAATTACTTATAAATTATTTACTAATCCAACCCTTCTTAAATTTATAACATCAATGTCATAAAAAGTAGTTTAAAAAACTACTTTTTTGTGTACTTTTTAAAACATTAAGCATATCTTAAAGTGAGGGGTGATATAGTGGCAGCATATAAAGAGATAGTAACCAAGGCCGTTGTTGGGAAAGGGAAGAAACATTTTAAAAATACATATACTGTAGAAACCGAAAATGAAGCAACAACAGTTCTCGGATGTTGGGTTATAAATCATAAATTCAAAGGCTATCAGGCTGATGACAAAGTTGGGGTTAATGGCTCATTTGATATTAATATATGGTATTCTTACGAAAATGATAGTAAAACTGCAGTTATAAATCAAACAATTAACTACAATGATACTTTCAATGTTAGAGTTCGTGAAGATGCCGATTTATCAGGCGATACTGACATTATCGTTCGTTCATTAAAACAACCAACATGTTCAGAGGTAAATATCAAAGACGGTAAAACCATTTCCTTTAATATTGAAAAGGAACTAGGTGTTGAAATTGTCGGTGAGACAAAAATGAAAATAGCTATCGAGGAAGAAGAAGAGCCTTGGGAAGAAATCGTAGATGAAGTCGATGAAGAGACTTTAAACGAAATCGATGAAAAAGTCGATGAAAATTATATCAAATAAGCGTTATTCTAAATTGATTAACGCTTTTTCTTTGAAATAAATTAAATTTAAATGAATATAATTAAGTGTTAACCAAAAAGTGTTGACACTTAATGTTTTTTATGATAAACTTAAATACGAATGGAGGGATATTATGGCAGTTAAATTAAGACTTATGAGAATGGGAGCTAAGAAAAAACCATTTTACCGTGTAGTAGCCGCAGACTCTAGAACAAAAAGAGACGGAAAATATATTGAATTAGTTGGAACTTACAATCCAGTTGTAACTCCAGCAGAAATCAAGATTGATGAAGCAATCGCATTAAAATGGTTATCTGAAGGCGCTATCCCAACTGATACAGTAAAAAGTTTATTTAACAAAGTTGGAATTAATGAAAAATTCCATAACTTAAAGAATAAAAAAGAAAGTAAATAATTATGGTAGAATTAACAGAATACTTAGTAAAAAGTTTAGTTAAAAATCCAGATATGGTATCAGTAAAAAAATTTGATGATGGCGAAGATATTGTCACAATTCAAGTACTAGTAGATAAAGATGACATGGGTGCAGTAATTGGCAAAGGCGGAATGATTGCTAATGCTATTAGAACCATTGTTCAAGCTAGTAGTTACATGAATAATGAGCCAAAAGTTAAAATAGATATAGACTCTTTCTAGTCTATATTTTTTATTTACATTAATAAAATAATATGATATATTTATAATAGTGGAGGCGGGAACATGAAAGAAAAAGGCTTTACTCTTATCGAAATAATTGCCGTTATTGTTGTATTATCGTTAATTCTTTTAATTATCGTTCCAAATATGACAAAAACCATTAATAATTCAAAAAATAAATTAAATGATACGCAAAAAGAAATGATAGAAACAGCGGCTAGAAACTGGGGAACTACTAATTTAACATTAGAAAATAATAAGCCAAAACCTGAAAAAGTAACTATCCAGACCTTACAGGATAAAGGTTATTTAGACGACAAAGAAATTAAAAACATGACTGATAAAAACGTCATAAGCAAAAGTAGTAAAGTTTGTATAAAATGGGAAAACAATCAATATACATACACCTATAAAGGAACGGGGAACTGTTAATATGAAAAATAATGCTTTTACTTTAATTGAACTTTTAGCCGTTATTGCTTTATTAGGTGTAATTGCTGTTTTAATTGGTACCGCTAGTACGAGAATTATTAAAAGCTCAAAAGATTCATTATATGAAAGCCAAATTGAAACTGTAAAAGAGGCAGCTAAAAAATGGACCATTGCCCATAGTGATAAAATTGACAAAAACCCATACTCTTTAACTACTGAAATGTTATATACTGATGGCTATTTAGATAGTGCTACTGTTACTGATCCGAGAAAAAATGGTACCAATCTTTGTGGCCCTGTAACTATTACTTATGATGATTATAAAAATAAATATTATTACGAATATAAACCAAGTCAATGTTAAAACCTATACTGAAAGTAGTATAGGTTCTTTTATTAATATTTTTGTTTTATTTTCTAAAAAACTTTGAATATTTAAATAATTATCACAGCTTATTTTAAAAGAGTATTGAACTTTTTCTTTAAAGATTTTTTTAATTTCTAAATCTTTTAAATAATTATCAATTAATTTAGTATCATCGTATGAAAACTCTAATTCAATATAATATCCTTCAACCAAAGACACAATGTTTGCCTTATTAAGTGCTTCACTTACACTTTTGCTATAAGCTCTAACTAAACCGCCCGCACCCAATTTAATTCCTCCAAAATATCTAATAACAATACATAAAACATTAGTTAATTCATTGTTTTGTAAAACATTTAAAATTGGCATACCAGCAGTTCCAGAGGGTTCACCATCGTCGTCACACTTTGAGTAATTAGATACAATGTAGGCTTTACAGTAGTGTGTAGCGTCTTTATAAAGCCGTTTATAATGTTCTACTTTTTCTTGAACTTCACTAGTTTCAGATATATTAACTAAAATTGTAATAAAACGCGATTTATTTACAATAATTTCATTAATAGTTTCACCTTTAATTGATTTCATTTAAATCACCATCCCAATTATAATAAATCCCAAAATAAAAAGCAAGGTATTATGTCCCCTGCCTATGCAATCTTTTTCCCGGTTGGTATATGTTCAAATATAGCCATATCATATCCAACAACTTTATCTTGAGGGATAAAACAATCTGTGTCAATAAAACTTGCGCCTCTAATATCACATCCACAAAAAGATTTATCACTCATATTCATTCCATCGAAGTTGCACCCACGCAAATTTTTATTTAAAACAGTTTGTGGATCGACATCGGCATTAGTATTGCTGAAATTTGTATAAGTGACATCGATACCATAAAAATTAACCTCACTTAAGTCGACATAAGGTAAAATGCGCTTACCAGCTCTATCAATTTTTGTTAAACTTTTTTCGCGTGAAACATCATATTTTAAAAATATTAATTGTCTTAGAATATTATAGTCTATTTTTCTTCTGACAAACTCTTCAGGATTACTTTTATAATCGTCTAAAGCGTCTATATAAATTTCTTCAATTAATTCTTTCTTTTGTATATAAGATAATTTCATACAACCACCTAAATAGATTATATCAGAAAAATAATTATATGCAAATTAGTAAATAAACATGAACGAACTAATCACCAATCATAAATTTGAAGCTAATATATACTAGGTGATAATATGGCTCAAACTTTAGGGTTTATTTATGCTTTGTTTTTAATGTTCAGTAATTTTGGCAAGACTGCCAAACAAATCCTTTTACTCCAAACAGTATCATTCTTCTTTAAAGGTATCCATTATTATTTATTAGGTGGTATTTCAGGTTTTTTGACTAGTATTATTTCGATGATTAGAAATATAATTTTTACCAAAATAAAAAGCAATAAAATATGGACAATAATCTTTATTTTAATTTATTTGGCCATTGGTTTTTTAACTTATACGACTTTTGGAACACTACTTCCAATAATTGCTACTATTTTTTATACAATTATTGTTAATAAAAACAATCCTTCATATTTAAGATGGGGAATGTTTATTACTAGTGTTATTTGGTTTTTATATAATATTTATATAATTTCCTATGGTGGGATTATTACACAAGTAGTAATTTTAGTTTCTAACATAATTGCTATCATAAAACTTGATAAAAAGAACTAATTAACTTATAATAGCTATAAGGAGGGAAGAAGAATGATCCAAGAAAAATTAAACCTAGTTCCTCATTTACCAGGATGCTATTTGATGAAAAATGAAATAGGCACAATTATCTATGTTGGTAAAGCCAAAGATTTAAAAAATAGATTAAATTCTTATTTTCATTCTTCCCATACCGGAAAAACAGCAAAACTAGTTAGCGAAATTAGAGATTTTGAATATATCGTTGTCTCAAGTGAAACAGAATCATTAATTTTAGAATTAAATCTTATTAAGAAACATGATCCAAAATATAATATTCTATTAAGAGACGATAAAACCTATCCATATATTGAGCTTACAACGGAAAAGGTTCCAAGACTTTTAGTTGTTAGAAAACCTCATCTAAAAAAGAAAAAAACTAGAATGTTTGGACCATATCCGAACGTTGTTGCCGCTAGAAAAACAGTCAATTTATTAAATAGAATATACCCATTAAGAAAATGTCGTACATATCAAAAAAGACCGTGTTTATATTTCCATATTGGTCAATGTTTAGGTTATTGTACTAATGAAGTTTCAAAAGAAAAAGTTGAAGCCATGGAACATGATATCATTAGATTTCTAAAAGGCGACCATGAATTAGTAACCAATAAAATCAAAGAAGAAATAGAACTTGAAAGTCAAGAAATGCATTATGAAAAGGCTTTAGAATTAAAAGAACTTCTAGACTATATAAATATTACTTTAGTTAAACAAAAAGTTGAAATCAAAGATGAATTAGATCGTGACATCTTTGGTTACCATAGCGATAACAATTACTTAAGTATTTTTGTTTTCTTCATTCGAGGATCCAAAATTGCCCAGCACCATCATGCTATCATTCCTTTAATCGATGAAGTTCCTGAAGAATTAACTAGGTATATTGCCAAATTCTATGAAACTGCTGTTTTACCTAAAGAAATACTTGTTCCAGAAATAGTGGATGATACTTTACTTCAAAGTTATTTTGATGTTAAAGTTAAGAAGCCAGAGAAGGGAACTAAAAAGAAATTAATTGAAATGGCTAATAATAATGCTAAAAGAGAATTGGAAGAAAAAATAACTTTATTACTAAGAAATGAAAATAAAATAAATGAAGCCAATGAGGATTTAAGAAAAATTTTAAAAATGGACAAGCTTGAACGAATTGAAATCTTTGATAATGCTCATTTGTTTGGAACATATAATGTTTCAGGTATGGTTGTTTTTGTTGATGGTAAACCAGCCAAAAATGAATATCGTAAATATAAAATATCAGTTAACAAAAATGATGACTATGGAACTATGAAAGAAGTTGTATATCGAAGATATTTTCGAGTTTTAAAGGATAATTTGCCAAGACCAGATTTAATTATCGTCGATGGCGGTATTGGTCAAATGCACGTGGCTAAAGAAGTTTTAGATAGCTTAAATATGAATATAAAACTAGTCGGTTTAAAAAAAGACGACAAACATCAAACCAATGCCTTATTAACCCTTGACGAAGAAATTGCCATTGAAAAAAGAAGTAATCTATTTCATTATTTAGAAAGAATGCAAGATGAGGTTCATAATTTTACTATTAATTATCATAAACAAATAAGAAGTAAAGGGGCATATGCAAGTGTTTTAGACACAGTTGCTGGAATCGGTGAAAACCGTAAAAAGGAATTATTAAAGAAATATAAATCACTTTCTAATATTAAAAGCCAGACTAAAGAGGAATTACAAACCATTCTTCCAGAAAAGGTTGCCGAAGAATTATTAGAGGTTTTAAATAATTTAGATAGAAAATAGGAGAACAACAATGACCGAAAAAGATTACATATTATTACAAATGCTAGCATATAATTATCCACATGAAAAAATTGCGGCAGAATTACAAGAAAGTCCTAGACAATTTTATCGCCGTTTAATGAATTTACGCCATAAAGGGTATGAATTTATCAGACAATTCGAAAGTGATGGACATACTAAGTATATTTTAAAAAAAGATGAAAAGAAAGCCGAAACAAATACTCAAGAGATTAAACTTCATAATACAGATACTTTAAGAGCTTTAGTTTATAGTGATGTTCATGTTGGCAACAAACTGGCTAATCCTAGGTATCAACAACAACTTCATCAATTTTGTTTAGACCATAATATACACATCATGATCGATTTAGGAGATCATATCGATGGTATTAGAACAATGGGAGAGCAAACAATTGCAGACCCTAATAAGCAATTAGAAGAAATGTTAAAATATTACCCATATGATGAGCATCTTTTGACTTTTTCTCTATTTGGCGATCATGAATATTGTGCTTATAAAGGCCGCGGCTTCAATATGGCTCTTGCTATTGAAGAAAAACGGCCAGATATAATTCCTATTGGATATGGTTTAGGAATTTTGAATGTTGACAATGATCAAATAATTTTACGACATCCAATTCGCGATTTAAAATTCAAAACACCAAAACAAAAACTGGTATTAGAAGGGCATCATCATCAATATCAAATGGCAGTCTTTAAAGATGGGTGCCGTGTAAGTGTTCCTTCTTGTAGTAATTTAATTATTGGAAGTGGTTCAGGATTTCCGAGTGCTCTTTTAATGCAGTTAAAATTAAACGATAGTGGACATTTTACTCATGGATATTTTACGCATCTTGGTTTACTTGGAAATGAACCATGCATACTTAGTGAAAGTAGTGTTGAAATGAGTTACCCACAAAATAAAGTGACTTATGAAGATTTCTTGTGTCCAAAGCAAGAAACTGAGACAATAATTCATGACCATGGACAAAGTGAAAAGTTTAATCGTCGATGGGGTCGTCAAAAATAATATTTTATGATGCGCATTTATATACCCACCTGAACTTTAGTTAAAAAAATAACTAAAGTTTTTTTGTGAATATTGA
>CAUERX010000040.1 GCA_959020415.1 uncultured bacterium
AAGTAATAACGAAGCAATAAAGATAACATTTAGTGGATATACAAAAGGAGAGAAATTATATAAAAATACATCAAAGACAGTAAAAGTAAAGATAGAATATAATAAAGACTATGAAGGAACACCGCCAACAAATAGTAGTGAAGTAGAAATAACCTTAGATTATGGACAAGCAGAAGGAGGAACAATAGAACCAACGAATGATTATCTAGTGACATACGATTACAAAACAAATGGAGGAACATCATCAACAAGTCAGAATGAATACTTAACAGAAGGAAGTAAGATAGATTTAAGTTATACAGCCAATAAAGAAGGATGGACGTTTGCTGGATGGAATACGAATAAAGATGCGACGAGTGGATTAAGTAGTTTAGAAATGAGAAATGCCGATGTAACGTTGTATGCAATCTATAAAAAGACAATAAATGTAAGTTATACAAAAGGAGAAGGAATAAGTGCAATAGGAAAAACAAGTGATAGTTGTGTTATGTATAATCTTTCGAAAACATGTCAAATAACGTTACCAAGTATAACAGTAAGTAGTGGATATGGAGTAGAAGGATGGTATAACGGAAATACAAAAGTAGGAACAGAAGGAACAAAGGTAAATGTTGTAGGTAATATAACATATAAAGCTAAAGGGAGAGCGAATAGTTATACTTTAACATATAATTACAATGGAGCTAATGGAGGGAACAGTACAACAAGTAAGGCAGTGACATATGGTGGAACATATGGAACATTACCTTCACCAACAAGGAGTTATGTAGTGACATATAACTATAATGGAGCAAGTGGAGGAACTCATACTCATGGTTTAGCAATGTGGGTATTTAACGGATATGATGAATCAAATGGGATGAATAAATATGGTATAGGATTTCAACAAACTGGTGTGCGAAGCATAAAAACAGGCATTAATAATACTTTAGAAAATTCATGGGGCATTGATAATGCTGGAGCGCATACCCACAAAATCACCACAAACGCTAGTACATCAGGAAGTAATGGAGCTCATACACATAATGTAAGTACTAATGCTAGTACAACTGGAGGATCAGGAAGTGGAACCTCATTTACCAATCTACAACCATATATAACAGTTTATATGTATAGAAGAACGGCATAATATGAAAAGAATAGTTATAATTTTAATAATAATTTTAGCTACAAGTGGATGCGGTGCCAAAGAACAGCAAAACGAAATAGAAAATAGTAAAATAACTATTGCTACAGATACTTTTAATATTAATGATAGTGGAACAGAAATCAACGTTATAATAAAGAACAACGATAATGATGATGTTAATATTAATAAAATAGAGGCAATTTTATATGAAAGTAGTTCCAAAGAAATAGCTACTATAAAAAAAGAATTTAAATAGAGGATCAACAACCTCACTAAAAATGAAATCAAATGAAAAATATTCATCAACCGCAGAAATAAAATACAAAATTTATAATTAAACACGATATAAAAAATGTAAATCTTTCGACAAATATTTACATTTTTTTTGATATTTGATATATTAATAAAAGAATAGTAAAAGGGAGTTGTACTAAATGAAGAAAAAAATCATAATAACCATTGTTACTATCATTTTTTTGGTAGCAGCTTTTGGTGTTTATAGATTAGTCACCAACGTTAAACAAGATCAAGAAATAACTGAAGAAAAGATGGATGAAATATTAACAGCCTACGAAACTTTCAATACTTCAATTCAGGATTTCGCAAAGATTCGTGAAAATTATTATAAATATCGTGAAAACACATTTCTTGAAGAATTTGCTAGTAAATATAATGACTGGAATAGTTTCATTACTAATTACGAAAAATCTATCCAAAAAGTTGAGGATAGTAGTAAAGTTTTAAAAGATAATTGCATCGTTAAATTTGCAGACGTTAACGTTAATAGTAAATGTACAACATTTAAAGCTAACTATGAGGCAGCCATGAATTATTATATAGCTGATATAAAAGGTTACAATAAAACCGTAGATGAATATAACACCTGGGTAACTGAAGGCGGATATAATTATGGCAAACTAAATAAGGCAAAATTTGTTGTTTACAAAGATTACATCGATTTTGATAAAGATGGAGAATATTTTGGAAAAGAGGAAAGTACTAATGAACAGTGAAATAGAAATATTAACCATTGATATTCCTAAAAAGAAAAAATCACATAAAAAAATTATTATCAGTCTTTTTGCTCTGATTGTAGTTTTTGTTTCATCATTCGCTTTCCTGTTGTATGGACCGTGGAATACCTTTAGAAACTGGTTAATAACAACCGCTATGACTACCATGAGCCATCAGTATTTAGCTACTTGGTTTTATGATGATAAGACAATTGAAGAAGTATTAAATCAAAATTATGTTAAAGAAACAGGGGAAAGCACTGATACAACCCAAGTTAACTTAGTTGATTATACAACTAGTAATAAAATGTTTTTAAATAAATATGATAAAGAAATTTTAACCAAAGACTCTGGAAACAACCTTTACAAACTTATAAATATTGAAGAAGATGGACAAAGAGGTTATTTAATTGCTATATACGATCCTAGTAAAGTTAAAATTGGGGCAGCAACTAATATGGGCAAGCAAGGACAAATGCTTACAACTATTGCTAAAAACAATAATGCTGTTATTGCCATGAATGCCAGTGGCTTTATCGATCCAAATCATAATAGTAATGGCGGAATTCCTCACGGTGTGGTTATTCAAAATGGTAAATTAGTTAGTAGTCAACCTCGGCTAGGTATGAATGGTGGGATTATTGGTTTTGATAAAAGCAACACTTTAATTTTATCTAAAATGAATGGAGAAGAGGCTTTAAAAGCTGGAATTAGAGATGCAGTTGATTTCGGACCATTCTTAATCGTTAATGGGAAACCATCATTTATTAAAGGTAATGGTGGCTGGGGTACTGCTCCAAGAAGTGCTATTGCCCAAAGAAAAGATGGAATAGTATTATTCCTTGTTATGGATGGACGAGATTATATTCATGGAATTGCTGGATCGGACATGGGCGATTTAACTGAAATTCTTTTGAAATATGGCGCATATAATGCTGCTAACTTAGATGGTGGAACTTCATCAGGGCTAGTTATCAATAATGAATTAATTAATAAACCAATTAATAGTAGTGGTCAAAATAAAACCAGGGCTATTCCTAACGCTTGGATTGTTACTAATTAATAAAAATTATTTGATAGACATATATTTACAATGACAATCATTTTTTAAATGATTTCTGAAGTAATATGCTTTAAGTTTTGATATAATCTAAAGTAGAAGGAAGTGTATTATGGCTAAAAGAAAAAATAAGAAGAAAAAAAGAAAAATATTGTTAGTTTTATTTTTAGTAATTCTCTTGCTAGGTGGAGGTGTGTTTTATTATTTATCAACTCATAAAGACGTGAAAAAAGAAATAGAGAAAAAAATAACTAAAAAATTAAAAATTGTCGATGAAAATTCAAAGACTAGACCAGTAGCAGTTATGATTAATAATAATCATCAAGCTTGGCCTCATGCTGGATTACAAGATGCTTATATTACTTATGAAATAGTAGCAGAAGGTGGTATTACCAGAATGATGGCACTTTTTAAAGACCAAAATACCGCTAAAATTGGCTCAGTCAGAAGTGCAAGACCATATTATTTAGACTATGCCTTAGAAAATGACGCCATTTATGTTCATTATGGCTGGAGTGATCAAGCTAAATCAGACATAGCTTCACTAGATGTAGATAATATTAATGGTTTAACCGCTTCAAGCGTTTTTTGGCGCGATAAGAGCTTAAATAAAGCTACAGAACATACAGTATTTACTAGCATGGAAAAAATCAATGATTATGCTAAAAAACAAGGCTATGATCGTGATACAAACAAAGATTTGTTACTAAAATATAGTGTGGATGAAATCAACTTAAAAAATAAAGAGGACGCTAAAAAAGCCGATAAAGTTTATATAAAATATTCATATTATACGGATACAAGTTATGAATATGATGCTGAAAACAAAGTATATTTAAGAACAATGTCAGGAACTGCTCATAAAGATGCAGTAACCGGTAAACAATATACTGCGAAAAATATTATCATCACACCAATTGAAAGCAGTGCTTATGACTCATATGGAAGACAAAAACTTAGTAATATTGGGTCTGGAGAAGGATACTTTATTACCGATGGCTATGCTGTTCCAATAACTTGGGAAAAGAGCAGTCGTTCTAGTCAAACTGTCTATAAATATAAGAGTTCTGGTAAAGAGATAAAGGTAAATGATGGAAATACATTTATTCAAATTCAACCAATGGGTGAAACCCTAACAATTGAAGGAAATGAGCCAGAAGAAAGCACTGAACAATAAATTTGAAATTTTTAAAAAAATATGCTATAATGGCAAAGTACTTGAGGTGAAAAATATATATGGACATTCAAACGCAAGACTTAGAATACATGAGAATTGTTAAGAATATATTAGATAACGATGAATTTAATAAGATAAAAAACATTGAACATCATGGGATAACTAGATTTGACCATTCTGTTAGAGTTTCTTATTATTCATACAAAGTTGCCAAGGCATTGCATTTAGATTACATAGAGACCGCTAGAGGCGGTCTATTACATGATTTCTTTTTAGGCCCAGAGGATAGAGATCTCAAAGAGAAATTAATTTCAACCTTTGTTCATCCAAAACAAGCTGTTGAAACCGCTAAATCGCAATTTACTTTGAGCAAAAAAGAAGAAGATATGATTAGAAGTCATATGTTTCCAATAAACATTTCAGTTCCAAAATATATGGAATCATGGATTGTTAGTACTGTCGACAAAGTTGTTGCAGTAAATGAACTATCATTGAAATTTAAATTTCAACTTAAATATGCGTATAATATTATATTATTATTCATGCTAGGATTTGTAAAATAGGAGGATAAAACATGGAAAGAACTTATATAATGACTAAACCCGATGCTTATCAAAGAGGTTTAATCGGAGAAATTATAACTAGAATTGAAAAGAAAAATTTTAAAATAACTGATATGAAAATGATGAATCTAACAGAGGAGGTGTTAAGAGAACATTATGCTCATATTGCTGACAAACCATTCTTCCCAGAAATATTAGAATATATGACATCTGCACCAGTAGTTGGAATGGTAGTTGAAGGTAATGGTGTTGTGGATTCAATGAGAAAATTAATGGGTCCTACGGATTCATTAGAAGCTGAAGCTGGAACTATTAGAGGCGACTTAGCTAATAGTAAAGGTGAAAATATAATTCACGGTTCAGACTCAGTAGAAAATGCTGAAATTGAAATAAAAAGATTTTTTGGGTAATTCCTAAAATCTTTTTTTATTAAAAAAGACTTTATTTAGCCTTTAATCACAATACCAAGCATTAACGCTATTGCTAAAGCTTGCTCACTATTTACAATCATCCCATTTATTTTTTTCGGATTCAATGCAATTCCTTTAATATTAGAATTTGATAAGTCAATGTTTTTCATTTCCATTTCTTGAAATTTTGAATTTTCCAAATTGCAATAATTAAAATAAAAATTTTTATATTCAACCTTAAAAGAACTATCTTTTAAATCACATTCTTTAAAACCAACATTTTTTGCTTTTGTATTAAAAATATTTATATAAGTTAATAAACAATCTTCAAATAAAACATTTTCTAAAAAACAATCAACCATATTACTACCCATAAGGCGGCACCCTTTAAAACTAACCTTAGTTAAACTGCCTTCATATAATTTTATATTTGATAAATCACAAGTTTTAAAAATCACATCGGTTAAATGCGAATTAGAATTGAAATTTATAAATTGACAATTTTCAAAAAAACATCTGTTTATTTCTAAATATTTATCAATGTCAAATTCAATCACTTCATTTTTAAAATAAAAGCCGGTAATTACTTCTTCATCTTTTAATTTTTCAAAATTCGTATTTTCTAAACAGTTACTAATTTTTGGACCAATTATTTTGTTTATCATTTTACCACCATTCCTATTGTAAAATAAAACTATAATTAAATCAATATTCATGGTATAATATATGTAACCTTAGGAGGGAAGCTTATGGGAAAAATAGATTATAAAAAAGAATATAAAGATATATATGCCACCTAAAACTTCAACTTTCATTGATGTTCCCGAAATAACATATATAATGGTCGATGGAAAAGGGAATTAAAACACTAGTGAAGAATATAAAAAGCTATGGAAGTTTTATATGGTTTATCATTTACCATTAAAATGAGTAAAATGAAGGGCAACACCCCAGAAGGATATTTTGACTACGTTGTCCCGCCTTTAGAAGGCTTATGGTGGCTAATAAAACAAACTTTGATGGATTAAATATAACCGATAAAAGTGAGTTTAAGTGGACATCAATGATTAGACAGCCAGAATTTGTAACTGTTGAAGTATATAAATGGGCCTGTCAAGAATTAAAAAACAAAAAAACAGATATTGACCTATCAAAAACAAGATTAGAAACATTAAAAGAAGGTAAGTGCGTGCAAATTATGCACATTGGTCAATACAAAACCAGATTCAATAAATAAAATAAATGAATATATAAAAGAAAACAATTTAAAAGATGCGATTGGTGACACATATGAAACCGGTCAAATAAAAAAACATCATGAAATTTATTTAGGTGATCCAAGGAGAACTAAACCAGAAAATTTAAAAACCGTTATTAGATATCTTGTAAAATAAATATAATTAAGAAAGGGTGATATATTGAATTTAGAAATTATTAAAAAAATAGTTGCGTTTATCATAGGCATTGCTATTTTTATTGCTTTTTGTTTTCTGTTTTTCTATATTGTAATTTTTGCTTTAATTGCTGGCTTAATATATTATATATATTACAAATTGATTAAACAAAAAAGAAAGCTAAAGCAGCAGGAAAAATATAGTAAAAAATCAAAGAAATCAATTAATCCTGTAATTATGGATGCTGAATATACAGAAAAAAATTAAAGATTTTTAATAAATATATAACAGTGATAATCAAATAAGGAGTTAATTTTAAATTAGTGCGCGATGATATGATACAGACAATTGATGCGGTTTAAACAGCGTGGAGGACTCCCTTAGAAGTAACCGTCACTTCAGAAAGTCAAAACTATCAAGCAATTCTTCAATATATAGTTTCTAAGTTAATAGTAGAATAGCCGAATTAGAAAGTTGTAAAGAAGTATCAACTAATTTAACACCAAAACCAAAAATAATAACTAGTAATTCTAGTCATAGACAATTAGTAAAAAGATCAGACAATAATATAGCTAACAAGCTATATTTTATTTTTCCTGGTTTAATAATTATTGTCGAAATACATATATTTGTGGTATAATTTATTTGTGTCCCTGTAGCATAATAGGAAAATGCCTTCGCCTCCTAAGCGAAAGATTGGGTGTTCGAGTCACCTCAGGGACGCCATTTTTTTATAAACGGAGGTGGACAGATGCATAACACCGAAGAAAAAAATTTAATGACTAAAATTGGTTACGAAAAACAAAAGGAGAAATTGCAAAAACTAAAGGCCGAGTTAAAAGACATTTCAACTAGAAAAATGCAAGCCGCAGCTGATGACCAAGGTAATGGATGGCATGACAATTTTGCTTATGAACAGTACAATCTATAGGAATTTGGTATTTTAAATCGAATCTAAAGTTTAATGATAACACTGCAAAACACTAAAATTATTGAAGAAGACTATGTAGACCAAAATCACGTCAACATAGGTGATAAAGTTAAACTTAAATTAATTTATGATAATGATAGTGAAATTGTTTTAGTTACATTAGATGATAGCAGTGATGATGAGAATGCTATAACTTTAAACTTACCACTAGGCAAAGCAATTTACCATCAAAAAATCGGAACTAAAAATAGTTATCAAGTTGAAAACACACAAATAAATATCGAAATTTTAGCTAAAGTCGCCAGTTAATTTGATTTAAAATCAAATTACCAAAGAAGCGAGTTTTATTTTGGCCAAAATTAGTTCTTTCTCGTTTACAAAAATATATAGGTATGTTAAACTGTAGTAGAGTCGCATCATAGATGTTGGCTTTAAATAACTCCAAGTATCGTGAAGATCTAATAACAAAAGAAAAAAAATTATGCTTAAAAATGCTAAAGTTAGTAGTTAGAACCAAGACAGATTTTCAAGGCCGAGATGTGACTTTAACCAATCTTAAACCATACATCAAAATGCTGATGAAATTATTTGAAAAGCCATCTATAATGTCTCCTATTGTCAAGGACTAGCCATTGAAGAAGAGGGGAATAATAATTAGTGCTTGTCTGCACTGAATTTGCTCATAAACTAGGTTTTAATAACTATTATGAAGTCGATCTTATTCGCATGAATCGTCTGGCTATGACTTAAATGATATGAAAGTTTTAATGAGTCGGGTTAAAAACTATTTAGTGCCGCTTTATAAAAAATTAAAGAAAGTTTAAGCCCAAAGATTAGGCATGAATATTTGGAAAAAGGAATTGGTTGGCAATCCTTTGGTTTTGGCTGGGATATGCCATTTTATAACATTGATTATACGATAGATATTATTTGCGCTCTTTCATTTTATAAAAAGTCAAAGAAAATTCCACTCAAGCATGGGAGGATTATATCTCGTTATGTAAATGGGGGGTCTAAATCCTTGCCAGAATTAATTAAAATCTAATCCATTTAAAGAAGGGTCGATGAAAGAATTAGCAAATGTTTTTGATAACGATATCGAAGAACTACTAAAAAGCACTATATGATAGTGCTTTTTTTAAGGTAATCTTAATATTTGACCTATTTGTAATCCATTACTAGTTAACCCATTTAGTGATTTTAAAGTATCAACATTTGTATTATATTTTTTAGCAATGCTCCATAAACTGTCACCAGATTTCACAGTATATGTATTAGTAGTTGGTGTATTAGCAGGAATTAAAAGTACTTGCCCGATTGATAAAGCATCACTAGTTAAACCATTTAGACTTTTAATAGCATTAACGCTTGTGCCATATTTATTGGCGATATTCCATAAGCTATCACCAGATTTAACTGTGTAAGTTGTTCCTGAGCCTGTTCCACCAGTGTTATTACCAGCTTCACTGCTAGGTACTCTTAAAACTTGACCCACCTGTAAATTGTCATTAGTAAGATTATTTAATGATTTTAAATTAGCCACCGTTGTACCATATTTATTGGCAATGCTCCATAAACTGTCACCAGATTTAACTGTGTAAGTATTTGCTTCATTACTAGTTGTACCTGTTGGAACCTTTAAAACTTGCCCGATTGTAAGATTATTGCCAGTAAGGTTGTTTAATGACTTTAACTCATTAACAGTAGTATTATATTTTTGAGCAATACTCCATAAGCTATCGCCAAATTTAACCGTATAAGTGTTGCTAGTGTTTGGTGTGTTATTTGAAGTAGTTCCAACATTCAAAACTTGCCCAATCTGTAAATTATTACTAGTTAACCCATTTAAAGTTTTTAATTCATTAACAGTCATATTATATTTTTGAGCAATACTCCATAAGCTATCGCCAGATTTAACTACATAAGTTCCTTCTTGTGGAACAGAAGGTACAGTTTGACCAGATTTAGTCGCAATAACTGCATCAACTACGGCATCAACATATTTTTGGTAATTATTTTGAATTCTTGATAAGTCTTCGGGGTTATCAATAAATCCATATTCGACAATTATTGGCTCTGTTACCCCAGTATTTCGATGAATAAAATAATAATCCTTAGAAGTATCGCTAGGTAATCTTCTTTGATAAGTTTTTCTTACCTTTTGTCCAGCATTACCTAAAGCTGTTAATATGTTATTTGCTAAAGTACTATTATTTCTTAGCGCATAAATTACTTCAGCTCCTTGAGCTCCTTGGATACCACTACCAGCTGCATTTATATGATTAGAAATAACAACGACATTTGGATTATTGCCATAAGCCGCTAAAATTCTTTGAACTCTATCAGTTGGCGAAATAGTTTCATCTGTGCTTCTAATTAAAGTAACCGGAATTCCTTTCTTTTGAAATTCATCATACATATATCTCGCAATTTGTAAAGTTAAGTCTTTTTCTCTTACGCCACCACTACTAACTGCGCCACTGTCACTACCGCCATGACCAGCATCTATTACCACTTGTAAATTATTCATAGTATCTCCTCCCTAGAATAATTTATGATTTTATAGGGATTTTGTCACAAAAAGATGAAAAATTATAATGTCTTAGGTTTATAAGTGAAATAATTATTTAATTTTAGTTATTTTAAATAGTAATAAATAATAGTTGAAAAATTATGACAAATTCAAGTTGAAAATATTGACATGAGGGGGG
>CAUERX010000041.1 GCA_959020415.1 uncultured bacterium
CCGCTGACCCTCTGCTTGTAAGGCAGATGCTCTCCCAACTGAGCTAAACCTCCATAAATCTCGCTTAATTAATATATCATATCTATACTAACAAGTCAACTACTTTTTTTCACCAAATTTATTTTTGGATTTTTCAATCACCAAACATTCATTGGCTCAAGCAAGAACTATATTATCATAACTATTTAAATTTTTCAACAAAAAATTTAATTTTTTTATTTTTTCTAAAAAACTTCAACTTTTAACCCATAAATATATTTAATTTTATTAAATACAATTTTATCAATAAAACTGATTTTCATCTAAAAGGCACTAATTAATATTATTTATTTATAAATAAACAAACCAAAATTTATGTAAGCGTTATCTTTTTATTACTATATTAATGCTTTTTTGTTTAAAGATATGGTAAAATTATATTACAAAGTTCAATTATAGAAAGGTGGTTATTTTAATGAGAACTTATCATGCAAATGAAATCGGAAATGTTGCCGTGTTAGGACATTCCGGTTGCGGTAAAACAAGCATTGTCGAAGCGATGGCGTATCGTAGTGGCTTAATCGATCATATCGGCAATGTTAATAGCGGAAATACACTTAGTGATTATAGTAGTGAAGAAATTTCTCGTAAATCTTCTGTTAATCTTTCTGTTATTCCAGTTGAATGGAATAACTGTAAAATTAATTTAATTGACGTTCCTGGTACTTTTGATTTTACCGGCGAATGTGAATCTGCTTTAAGTGTATGTGAATCTGCTTTAATAATTGTTCCTTCATCATCTGGCATTAACGCTGGAACTAAACAAGCTATGTATAAAGCTAAAGATAAAGCTAAAATAATTTATATTAATGGTTTAGACAATCCTAATAGTGATTATGCAACTAAATTACAACAGTTAAAAGATACTTATGGTAAGGCTATTGCCCCTATTCAAGTACCGATTATGGATAATAATAAAATGATTGGATATATTAATGTTGCGAAAATGGAAGGACGTATTTTTGAAGGTACCCAAACTAAGCCTATGGATATTCCTGAAGAATTGATGGATCAAGTTACTCCAATTAAAGAAATGATCGATGAAGCCGTTGCTAATACAAATGATGAATTATTAGAAAAATATATTAATGAAGAACCTTTTACTAAAGAAGAAATTTCTTTAGCTTTGCGTAAAGGTGTTATTGAAAAAACTTTAATTCCTGTTTTATGTGGTACTGATCAAATTGGACGTACTTCTTTATTTAAAGTTATCACAGGAACTATATATAGTGGTACATCAATATATAATGTAAAAAGCAAAGAAGTCGAAAAAATTACAAAACTATATCAACCTATAGGAAAAAAATTAGTTGAAGTAGATTGCTTACACGCTGGAGATATTGGTGCTGTTACAAAATTTAATTTTTCTAAAACTAATGATACTTTATGTATGGCTGGATATCAGATAATTGTTCCTGAAATTAATTTTTCTACACCATATTATGGCAAAGCAATTGTTCCAGTTGGTAAAAGCAACGAAGAAAAAATCACTAATGCTATTAATAAATTATTAGAAGAAGATCCAACATTACAATTTAAACCTAACTATGAAACAAAACAACAATGTATATATGGTATTGGTGATATTCATTTAGATGTCTTATTATCAAAATTAAAAAATAAATTTAAAGTTGATGCCACATACGAAGATATCAAAATACCATATCGTGAAACAATTAGAAAAAGCATTACCCAAAGAACTCGTTACAAAAAACAATCTGGTGGTCATGGTCAATTTGGTGAAGTAGAAATTACTTTTGAACCATCACACGATTACACTAAACCTTATATTTTTGAAGAAAAAATATTTGGTGGCGCTATTCCTAAAACATACTTCCCTGCCGTTGAAAAAGGATTAGCAGAAAGCGTTAAAACTGGTGTTTTAGCTAAATACCCTGTTTTAGGAATCAAAGCTACATTAATCGATGGTTCATATCATAATGTTGATTCATCAGAAATGGCATTTAAAACTGCTACTTCAATGTGTTTTAAAGAAGCAATTCCAAAAGCAAACCCTGCATTACTTGAACCATATATGAAAATGAAAGTAATCGTTGACGAAGAATATACTGGAGATATCATGAGTAATTTTAATACTAAACGCGCTCGTGTTATTGGTAGCGATATTTTGAATGACGGCTTAGTAAAGATAATTGCCGAAGCACCAATGAGTGAAGTTATGAATTATGCTGTTGATTTAAGATCTATTACCCAAGGGCAAGGTGTTTTTGAAATGGAATTTTTAGATTATGAATTTGCTCCTGATAATATCGCTAAAAAAATAATCAATAATTAGATTAGTAAGCTGGATATTTATTAAATATCCAGTTATTTCTTTTATTTGATGTATAAAAATGTTATCATAAAAGCATGAAATCAGGAGGAAAAAATAATGAATGTACTTGTTTGCGGAGGAACTGGCTATATTGGTAGCCATATCTGTGTAGAATTATTAGATGCTGGATACGAAGTAACAGTAATCGATGATTTTTCTAACTCTAAACCAGAAGTATTAGAACATATTAAAGAAATCACTGGAAAAGAAGTTAAGTTTTATGAGTTTAATATTTTAAACGAAGAAAAAACAGAAGCTGTATTTAAAGAAAATAAAATTGATGCCGTTATTCACTGTGCTGCTTTTAAGGCTGTTGGTGAATCAGTAGAAAAACCAATTGAATATTACACTAACAATTTAACTACAACATTAATCGTTAGTAAAATGATGAAAAAATATAATGTTAATCAAATTGTTTTTTCATCTAGTGCTACTGTATATGGAGACCCTGAAACAGTCCCAATTACAGAAGACTGTAAATTAGGTGAAACAACAAATCCTTATGGAACAAGCAAAGCTATGATGGAAAGAATTTTAACTGATGTACAACATGCCTATCCACAAATGTCAGTTACACTACTAAGATATTTTAATCCAATTGGTGCTCATGAATCAGGATTAATCGGTGAAGATCCTAAAGGAATTCCTAACAACTTAATGCCATATATTATGAAAGTAGCAACTGGTGAACTAGAATGTCTTGGAGTATTTGGAGATGATTATGATACTCATGATGGTACTGGTGTTCGTGACTATATCCATGTTGTAGATTTAGCCAAAGGCCATGTTAAAGCAATTGAACATTATGCAAAACCTGGAGTTCACATTTGTAATCTAGGTACCGGAACTGGATATAGTGTTCTTGATTTAGTAAAAACATTTGAACGTGTTAATAACGTTAAAGTAAATTATGTAATCAAAGATCGTCGTCCAGGAGATATTGCAACTTGTTATGCAAATCCAGAACGTGCAAAAAAGGAATTAGGTTGGGTCGCAACTAAAGGAATCGAAGATATGTGCCGTGATACATGGAACTATGCATTAAAACATAAATAACATCGCTAATTATTGCGATGTTATTTTTATTTATAGTATCTAAATTATAAATTTCCTAAATAAATCTGTTTATTTTTAATAATATTTGTCTTTTTTTAGATTATTTTGTTAATATTTTTTTTAGAAAAGACAGTTAATATTGTTTTTAACTTAATTTTTTGATATTATATATAGGTACTGTTATGGAGGCTAATCATGGAAAAGATAAAAAAATTTTGGAAAGAACTTAGCATTTTTGGGATTATAATTGTAGTATTTTTAGGATTATTTGTTTATCGTAGAATTACTCATGTTGAATTTACAACAATAACTCAAAGTGCACTTGTTGAAAAAGTAAAAGATAAGGATAGTTTTGTAGTAGTAATTGGAAATAACAATGATAGTGCAACACTTGCTTATCAAGATACTATGACTGAATTCTTAACAAGAAATCGTAGAAAACCTTTATACTATGTGGATATTTCTAACGACAGTACATATAATACTTGGTTAGAAGAAAAATTAGATATTACTGATGCAACAGTACCACAAACTATAGTTTATGAAGATGGAAAAATAACTACGAACACAACCGGAGCATTATCATATTATAGACTTGCTCAATTATTTAAATAAAGAGACTGTAAGATCAATCTAATTGATTGAGGGGACACAGTCTCTTTTTTACAACATAAAAGTTATAACTACTAAAAATTTTAGAAGTTATAGCTTTTTATTATTTTATATATATACGTTCCACTCTTTTTGAAATCAAACATATTATTTCATAAGGAATAGTGTCTAAATCTTTTGCCATGCTAGCTAAACTAATGTGATCTCCAAAAATTTCTACCTCATCGCCTACTTTTACACTTTCATCAACTCTTACCATCATTTGATCCATGCACACTCTACCTACGATTTCAAAATATTTACCATTAATATAAACCTTACGTCCTTGATTTTTTCTAATTATTCCATCTGCATAACCAATTGGTAAGGTAGCAAGATATTCATCTTGTTTAGCAGTATAAGTTAAACCATAACCAACACGACTACCTGCTTTTATTTTCTTTACCATAGATACTCTAGTAAATAGTGACATTACTTGCTTATAACAATCAGACTCATTTCCTGCCGGATCAATACCATACATAACAATTCCAATTCTTCCTAAATTAGATTTATTATCTTGATGATATGCCATTGCAGCACTGTTACAACAATGAATATATTTAAACTCATGTTGACCAACTAATTCATAAAATAATTGTTGTTGTTTTACAAAGGCAGCTTCTTCACCATCAGCAGTTGCATAATGTGTAAATATACCTTCTAAAATAAATTTTCTTCGATCGATTGTTTGTAACATTTCTTCTAATTCTTTTTTATTTGTTAATCCGATTCGTTGCATTCCTGTATCTAGTTTTATATGAATTTTTAGTGGTTTATTAGATATTAATGTTTGCAAATGATACATATATTCTAAAGAAATCATAGTTAACGATATATCATAACTAATAGCTAATTCTATTTCCTCTTTAGTTGTTGGAACAGCTCCTAAAATTAAAATTCCTTTCGTTATTCCTAATTCCCTTAATTCAATTGCTTCCTGTAATGTTGCCACAGCAAACATTTCAATATAGTCTAAATCCTTTATATAGCTAGCAACTTCTTTATATCCATGTCCATAAGCATCAGCCTTAATAACCGCCATCAATGGACGCTTAAATCGCTTATAAATTGTTTCTATATTCTCTTTTAAATATTTTAAATTAATCATTGCATATGTATCCCTACGTAAACTCATAAAAAAACCTCCGTAAACCATAGTATAATCCAAACATTGTAATATTTCAATTAACTAATCAAATAATTATGTAAATAGAGGCATTGCCTCTATTTAATACTAGCTGTTTGCATACTACTAATTACACTAACCATTTCATCTTTACTCAAATCTTCAGAATAAATCTTACATAAAATACCAGATTTCATCATCATTAATTCACCATTATCATAAAAAGCAACTCCATCTACAAGATCAATTACTTCACCATCTATTTCTTCAACATTCACTTCATTACTTGGGACCATTGGAGATTCAATAACAGTAAAACTTTTATCTCCAGTAAATTTTAAAATATGATTAGTAGTTCCATCTATAGTCGATACTTTTTCACTATCTAATGTACTTCCCATTAATGCAACTGGATATAAAGGTAGTTCACTTGCTACATCTGCATATTCATTAGTGCTCTTTTCTAAAATACTTTTTTCATCAAAATCATTTTTATCTAATTTCGTATCCGTTTTAAATTCAGTAAAATTAGCTGTAATAATTTCAGAATCATCTTTATCTAACACTATAACTTGTTTAGGTGATAAAGACTTGTCAAAAATCATTTCTTGACTAACAATCCTTGAATCATTTGGATAAGTAACTTTACTTCTAACTTGATATCCCGTCTTTATTTTTTCTACCTCACCTTCTTCTAATAAACTTATTAAAGATTGATAAATATATGGTTTAGGGGAATTATTAGGCCAATCACTTTGAAATTTAAATACTTGATTTAAAGTTGGGGTTAGTACAAAAACACCTTCTGTATTTTTTACAATAATTTGTGATTGATTTAATGACTTATCATAAAGTTCAACTTTATAATACTCATCCTTTTTTTCCTTAAAATAACTTACATTTACTAAATAACTCTTTAATTCATCGTTTTCAATCATTTCCATATTACATGTAAGAACATATTTATCATAAGCTTTAACCTTTTCAATTGTTTTATCCAATGAAGTATCCTTGAATTTAAAAAATATTAATGATCCCACCACCAATGCTACAGCCACAGCAATACCAATATATATCTTTTTCAAAATCGCACCCCCATTAATAAAATATGTTAATTTATCAATATTATGTATAAAGTTATATTTTATTGGATACACTTTAATAAGGAGGATGAAATAATGAACATATTACAAAAGATTTCTTTAATCCTAACAATTATAGGTGCTATAAATTGGGGATTAATAGGTTTATTCAATTTTAATCTTGTTGATTCACTATTTGGAGTCGATAGCTTTTTATCAATGCTTATCTATATATTAGTAGGAATTGCAGGTCTTATTAATATTATGTTATTATTTATAGATTTAGACACAAAATAAAGAGTAGTTACCTACTCTTTAATTATAAATGGGGTCATTTCTCCATTTTTTTTATTTATCCTTATTCTATTTTTTACCATTTTTAACATTGGAATATCATGTAATGAATCAGAATATGCATATGAATTATCATAATCAATTTCTAAATCCAACTGTTTAAGAACAATATTTAAACGAACTACTTTTTCAGCATTTTTACAATTTTTACCAATCATCCTACTAGTATACTTACCATTAACAATCTTTGTTTTCGTTCCTAAAATTCCATCAACTGGCAAATCACAAAAACGTAAATAACCTTCAATCGATGCAGAACAAATATAAACCATATATCCTTGTTCTTTTTTATTTTTCAACTCAGCAACAACATTCGAATAATATTTTGGCACTAAAGAAGATTGATAAAAATCCCTCAACTCATCATCACTCAAATAATCCATTGGAAATAACCACGATGACTTCACCTTTTGAAATTCAACAACGCCCAATAAATATAACGGATACAAAACAACAACTTTTAATAATTTAAAAACCGATAACGGATGTTTTTTTAAATAATAAATTAATAACGCTTTTCCCGAATCACCATGAATCAGCGTATCATCAAAATCAAAAAAAGCAAACTTTTGCTTCACTAAGCAATCTCCAAAGCAATTTCCATCATCGTAACAAACGTTTTTTCACGTTCTTTAGCTGTTGTTTGTTCATCAGATACTAAAGAATCCGAAACAGTCAATAACGTTAATGCTTTTTTATTTAAATAAGCAGCTGTTGCAAATAAAGCATATGATTCCATCTCAACTCCTAAACAACCAACTGAGGCCCATTTTTCAGTTGTATTACTATTGGCATGATAAAAAATATCTGAAGATAAAACATTTCCCACATGATAGCTTGCATTTAGTTGACGAGCTTTCATAACTGCTTTTTCCAACAAATCAAAGTCACTAATCGCACTATAAATTCCAGGTAATTCATATTGATGAGCAAAATTAGAATCTGTACAGCATCCTTGTACAATAATAATATCCCTTAAACAAACATCTTTTCTAAAAGAACCACAAGATCCAATTCTAATAATCGTTTCTACTCCATACTGACTAAACAATTCATAACTATAAATTCCCATTGATGGCATTCCCATGCCTGAACCCATAATAGAAACTTTTTTCCCTTTATAGTTTCCTGTATAGCCCAACATATTTCTAACACTATTAAACTGCTTAACTTCTGTTAAATAAGTATCAGCTAAAAACTTTGCTCTAAGCGGATCACCTGGCATTAAAACAGTCTTTGCAATTTCACCAACAGAAGCTTCATTATGTGGTGTAGACATATTATTCCTCCTTTATTTTACCATCTTTGAAATAATAATATGTATCATTATCCATCGGTTCACCTAGTTTACCATCATTAATAGCAGAAATTAGATTTTCTAAAAAGTAATCAACATCTTCAACCCCAAGTTGAACAAAATATCCATCAAGTACTAAAAACGGACCAAATCCATAATCATCCTGATTAAAATCAATTATATTATTAACAACCTCATCATACGCATTTCTAACTTCATCAACGCTTTCACGATCATCCATATTATATTTAATAATTTCCATATGATCTCCAAACTCTTCTTCAATCAATGGCAATCCATTCTTTGAAAAATACTCACAATTTGAACACCCTTCTACATAAAAATATTTCAACGTATAAGTCCCTGTATAATTATTTTTTTCTTTGGTTTGGCATCCAACCAAACCAATACATAAAATCATTACTAACAATATTCTAACTATCTTTTTCATATTACACCTCAAAGACATTATAAACTAAAAATAATCAAAAGTATACTTTTATAATATCAAAAAAAGGTCAGATAAATTGAATATATCAATCATCTAACCTTTGATTTTAATTAATGTTTTCTTTTTTTAGTTCCATACAATGCCATTGATGCAAGTGCTAAAGTTGCAAGTGGATACCATAGATTAGTTGTATCTCCTGTTTTAACACTTGTAGTATCACCATTA
>CAUERX010000042.1 GCA_959020415.1 uncultured bacterium
TCAATATTCACAAAAAAACTTTAGTTATTTTTTTAACTAAAGTTCAGGTGGGTATTAAAAAAGAAATGAATTTAGCCATTTCTCTGATTTTACTTTACAGTATGCTCTTTTATTTCTTTTGTAGCAGATTTGCTTAAATTAACACTTGCTGATGCAGTAATTGTTCTAGTTTCATTTGGTTTCAAGTCTTCGCCAATGTATCCTAATAAGGTTACTTCAACCTCACCATCTTTATTTTTGATTGGAATATCGACTTGTGTAACATTACTTGTTTCATTCGTGGTATTAGTTACATCCATAGATAATGTATAAACATCTGTTCCTTTTCCTTTAATCAGAGTAATATTAGAAAATTTCAATCCTTTATACTCTTCTTCTTTTATAATACCAGCATTTGTATTAGCAATAAGCTTGTCCTCTTCCTTTTTATTTAATTTAGTATCCTTGCTATTATTAACTACTAAAATTACAATCGCAACAACAGCTATTAATAATACTGCAACAACAGCAATTGTTGCCTTTTTGTGTTTCATAATAAATTTCTTAAATTCATTTAACTTCTTTTTCATTTTATCTCCCTCTTTATTATCGTTAATATCATTATAAACAAATTTTAATTTTTTTTCAATAAAAACGAGATAATTAATTCTCGTTTATTTTATTTTTAATAATTTTACTAATTTCACTCATATCGTAACGTCCCTTAACCTTTGGAGTAATTATACCCATAAGTTTACCCATATCTTTCATGCTTTCGGGTTTTACTTCGTTAAAAGCTTGGTCAATTATTTCTAGTACTTCACTTTCTGATAATTGTTCAGGGAGATACTTTTCTAAAATTTTGATTTCACTAGCTGTTTGTTCAATTAAGTCATCCCTATTCCCTTTTTCAAATTCGGCAATAGATTCTTTTCTTGTTTTTATTTGTTTTGAAACTATTCCAATAACTTCATCATCAGTCAATTCTCTTTTAGCGTTTAATTCTTCCATTTGAATAGCACCTTTAATCATTCTAATTACTGACAAAGTTTCTTTGTCTTGGTTTTTCATAGCAGTTTTTAAATCGTCTAAAATTTGGTTACGCATTATAATTCCTCCTTTAAATTATTTTAAAAAAAGCCATGGGCTTTTAGTTTTCTCTTCTGGCTTTTCTTTCCCTTTTATGAGCATTTTTAATGCCTTCCTTTTTGGCATTTCTCTTTTTTACTCCAGGTTTCTGATAACCTTGTATTCTCTCTTTTAGTTTAGCGCGGGAGCCATCTTTATCAACTTTTAAGTTTCTAAGGGCACTTTCAACGTTACCATTACGTACTACTACCTTTGTCATAAAAATCCCTCCCTTCCTTGGCTAAATAAATTATAGCATTTATTTTGTTATATTTCAACAAAAAATCAATTATTTAAGCAAAAAACGAGATAAAAATATCTCGTTTTTACTTTAAAATGAACATATTTTGCCAGAACTGACTCTTCTAATGGCGCTACCTATACTTCGACCCAATTCTAAAAGTGTAGTTATTCCTCGTGCTAAAGCAGTAATAAAAGAGGCGGTAATTGCCCCTCCTGTTACTGTCAGTAGTTGCTGTTTATTTAATATCATTTATTGCACTTTATGGGCCTTAAAAAACCATCAACAATCCCTGCAAAGAAGGTTGTTGCAGCGCCGATTGCAGTTAATAAACCTAGATTAATAGCTCCACCAGTTACAAGTAATAATTCATTTTTTGTTAATTCCATTCCCCTTCTCCTTCCTATATTGGTAATCTATTTAAAATGTGTTTTAATAATCTTAACCAAAATTTAAACATCAGTCCTCCCTTCTAGGTAATTTGCTATCGATGGTTATTTGCCCTTTATCTAGTTTAATAAAATGGTTAAATAAATCTAAATTATCTAATCGATGCGAAACTATAATAATCGTTTTTTCTCTGTATTTATCAAAAAGTTTTTTTAAAATTTTCCTTTCTAAATTTGTATCTAACCCATTTAACCCTTCATCAATTAACAAAATATCAAAATTATGAAGAGCTCTTGCAAGTGCAATTCGTTGCCGCTGGCCACCAGAAAGGTTAAAACCATCTTCTTCTATAAGCGTGTTGTAGGCTAGCTCATTACCACTAATAATTTCATTTACATAACAAATGTTAGTTATAATTTTTAAATCGTCACTATCTTTTAAGGTTAAATTATAATTCATGGTTCCAGTAAATAATATTTCTTTTTGTGATATATATAAAATATTTGATGGAACGCTTATAGTTTTTGAACCAATTGTTAATTTACCTTTATACTTTGGGTAATAGCCCTTTATCATTTTTAATAAAGTACTCTTCCCACTTCCGCTGTTACCAGTTATTAGAACTTTACTTTTTTCTTTAATAGTCAAATTGATATTATTAAGTATATAGTTTACATCATCAAATGTAATACTTAAATTTTTAAATATGATATCGCCTTTTATTTTTGTTTTTGGTTTTTCCTCTTTAAAATCAGTTAAATCAAGGACTCTTCTTAATGAATTCAAGGCTTCTTTTATTTCAAAATCTAGGTCAATAATATTTCTAATGGGATTTAGAAAAAATGATACTAAAACATTATAAGTTACTAATTCACTTAAAGATAATATATTTGTTTTAATTAAAATAACCCCTACTATTAAAATGGCAACTTGTCCATTTAGATTAATTAAATCTTTGATGAATATTTGATTATTAGTTAAATTATTTAGTATTTTATTTGAAGTAATGAAATGATTATATTTAAAGTTAAACTCTTCTTTCATTTTATTTTCTATACTTAATCCTTTTACTGTTTCAAATCCACTAATGCTTTCGACCATGAACGAATTAATTTCAGCTTTATTTTTTAAAACCTTATCTATTTGGAAGTTTATTTTTTTATGGTAAATAAATAAAATAAGAATGTAGAGTGTGAGAACTATTAAAACAATAAAAAACAAAAATATATTTAAATATATGAGAACAATTCCTGAAAAAATAGTTAGTGGAAGATCGATGAAAACGGTAAGGATAATCTTACTAATAATTTCTTTTAGGTAATCTAAATCATTGATACGACTAATAACTTCACCAGATGTATGATTGTGATAGTAACGATAAGGAAGTTTTAGAATTTTTTCAAATATGTCTTCAGTTAAATACTTGTCTAGTTGACTTGTTAATTTTATTAAAATTCTTGAGCGTAAATAAATAAAAAAAATGTTACTAAATAATATTAATATAAAAAATAAAATAATTTTTTGTAAATTATAATTTATATTATCAATTAAGCTTTGAAAAAAGAAAGAACCAATTATGGATAGTATTGTAATAATTAAAGATAAAAAAACAATTTTTAAAATTTCTAGTTTATAGGGGGTAATTAATTTTATAATAAATTTTGTGCATGACTTAGGCTTTTCTTTAACTATAATTTGTTTAGGATACATTATTATATTTACACCTGTCCATATTTGATAAAATTCTTCGTGGGACATCTTTTTTATTCTACTAGCTGGATCAGCTACTTTTAAATATTTTTGATTGACTTCATAGACAACTATATAATGTTTGTAGGAGTTTTCTATGATAACGTTCGCAATAAAAGGAACGTTTGTATTTTTTATTTTATTTAACTTTATACCGTTTGCAGTGAAGCCTAATTCTTTTAGTGTTTCAACTATATGATAAGCAGTGGTCCCTTCTCTAGTGGTTTTAAGCATTTCTCTTAACTTTGGAATACCTATCAAACCGTCATAGTATTTAACTATCATCCAAACAGAAGCAGCGGCACAATCTTTTAAACCTTCCTGTTTAATGAATGGATATTTTTTTAACTTCTATCACCTCCTTGTATATTATCATACGAGGTCGAAGTTTGATTTCCTTCTTTTTGCCAAAAAAAAATTACTTTTCGAAAATTTTTATTTTTTTCGAGCCGTAATTTCTTTCTTTTTTTAACTTTAAATTAGTTATAGGATCTTCATATTCATATTCACAGACAACAATACCACCTTCATTGAGTAATTCATATTCTTCAATATATTTCAAAGATTTATTTAATAAATTATTTTTATAAGGTGGATCTAAAAATATAATATCGTATTTTTTATTTGTCTCTTTTAAATATTTCTTATAATCCATATTAATTATCTTAAAGGGTTCTTCTATATTTTCGGTATTCTTTTTAATAGTCTTAATAGCTATTTGATTATGGTCGATAAAGTCACAGCTTTTAGCCCCCATAGATATAGCTTCTAACCCTAGTGCCCCACTTCCAGCAAAGAGATCTAGGCATTTACTATCTTCTATTTCTATTTGAATCATTGCAAATAATGATTCTTTCACTCGATCCATGGTTGGTCTTGTACCATCAATATCAAAACCTTGCAATTTTTTTCCTCGGTATTTTCCACTAATAATTCGCATTTTATTCACCGTTTATATTTTAACACATTTATCTTAAAGTTGATAGTACTTTTTCAACCATTTCAATAGTGTCTAAAGTTTTAGAAATCCTATCAGCTTTGGTTAATTTATAAACACTTTTTACTTCTTCTTCGAAGGCTTTAAAGTTAGCCGGATTACGATTTAAAAGTTTATACCATTCGGAGTTTTCTCTTAAATATCTTAAATAGTATTTATTTTCTTTAATTTTATATTGTAAGTCTAAACTCATTAATCCTCAAAATGTTTATATAGTGGTCTTGGTTTTCTAGTTTCAGTTGGCGTTGTTTTCCCAGGAGACATATCTTGTAGTAAACCTAAAACTCTTTGCATACTATTTACACCTTCTTGAATACTATCTAAATCAAGATTTTTAAGAAAACTCATAAGGTCAAATGAGCTTGCGGCAGCAGTTGCTCCAGCTGCTGCAGTAGCTGCTACTGCGGGAGTTAAATAATCCTTCCAAGCATTTTCGTCTTCACCATAAATATCATATATTTCATAAAAATTTTGCCATGTCATTTTTCCGTCTTTGACATGTTTTAATAATACAGGATTCTTTTTTACAAAATCTTTAAAATTTTCTTTTGTATCCATTTTTATCACCTATATTAATATATTCAACTAGACTTTAAACGATAACAAAAAAGTAGGAAAATGGTCCAAAATAAAACTAACACATTTATTTTACTAGTAGGTTATGAGAAGAGATGTAAAATAAACGCGCTAGTTATTTGGAGTTTTATAAACTCCGGTAGAACAACTACTTTTTTGTAATTGTTCTCGTCGCAATTTATAAATTAGCCTGTTTCATATGAATTAGGAGGTTTATTTCCGGTGACTGTTCCTGATTTATAGGTGTATGTCGGTTCTCCACCATCAGTCCAACGAACTATCCCACCGTCAGCGACTGAAGCAGTATTATTTTTTATTGTTCTGCCATCTAGGATAAAGGTGGCTGTACTATAAAGACCTATTACCCCGTTTGAACCGGTATTTTCTAATATTGTTCCACCAGTCATAGTGACAACACTTTTTCCATTAATCATGATGCCAAAGCCATGCCATCCCTTATTTTTAGTAATAGTCCCACTTTTCATAATACCTATACTAGTATTATAAAAAGCTATAGCACCGCCTTCGCCATTACTTTCGTTTGCTATATTATTTGAAAGTGTTCCACCATTTAGAGTTAGTTTGGCATTACTTACAAGTATTCCTCCACCATTAGTTGAAACATTACCATCGATTAAAGTCGTGCTCGAAATATCTAATGTAGGTTTAATTGAAACATCGCCGTTAATATATAGCCCCGCCTCCAACACTAGCTTTATTATTTGAAAAACTACCACCTTTAATTATTGCTGAAGAAGCATTTGTTTCAGTTCCATGGATAGCTATGGCTCCACCGTTTTGGGCCGTATTAGTTTCTATTAAACCCTCAACCATTTCCATGGTTCCACAACTGTTTTCCCAGCAGGCATTAAGAATTGCACCACCATCATAAAGTACTTCATTATTAGAGATGGTTGCATCATTAATATTTAGGTTACCATAGTTACTAATAGCGCCACCACTACCATTTGTTGCTTGATTATTTGAAAGTGTCCCTCCATTTATTATAACCTCACAGCCCGGACTATTATGAATAGCGCCTGATGATGGAGCTTTATTATTTATTATTTGCCCTCCATTTACTTCAAAAGTAGATACTCCACCTGTTTGTATAGCTCCGCCATTTATCTCGGTAGATATAGAATTTTTTAAAGTGGTATTGGAATCCATGGCCATATGTGCATTAAGTAACCAAATAAGACCTTGCTTGGATTTAATATTATTCCCGTCAATTGTTATATTTTTTAGATTAACTGTACATGAACTAACATTAAATATTGCACTATCAGTAAAACTACTGTTTCTAATAATACTATTAATTTTATTAGCATTTGAATAGCTCTCTATCGTAATATTCTTATTTTTATCTAAAATTATACTGTCGGTCACAATAACATCATTCATAACATTAATAGTTGAATTAGTAACATCAGCTGAATCATATGTCTTTTGAATTGTCGCATATGGTTTATTGATTGTTCCATATCCAGTTGTATCGTTTCCTGATGATGATACATATAAGTCATTTCTTACCACACTATAGGTGCTTGCTGTTATGGTATTTGTTCCGTCACTTACTTTTGCTATTAATGTTCCATTTGTTCCAAAGTATACTGTTGGATTACTTGCTACGTTTACTGGTGTTCCTCCATCTTTTATATATGTACATGTATATGTTGAACCGCATCCCGATGGATAACTTATTACAACCTCTCCATTATTAATTTCATTATATGATGGAATTGCTATTACACTTGTTGTCACAACTGAAGTAGATGAAGTCGATTGTTTACCTGTTTCACTTGTTACTCTTACTTTTATGGGATAAGAGGTACTATGAGTAAGACCTGCAAAGATGTATGTATTTGAAGTCCCATTATCTATCCAGGTTACTCCATTATCTTTACTAAATTCGTATTTTGAAATACCTGAAGTAGCTGAAGCAGTAGCTACTGCCGTTATACTCTTTGTTGTTTTACTTGTTGATACATTTAAATTAACTATATCTTCTGTCCAATGCGCGTAATATGTAGCATCGCTGGCTACTTTTGTATTATTAGATACCTTGGTACCACCTATTTTTTCAGTATACCAACCTTCAAATATATAACCTTCTTCTTTAGCTACTGGTAATGGTTCTAAAGTACTACCCTTCATTTTAGTCTCCGGTATTACTGTAACTTTTTCAGCTTTTATATTACTAAAACTTATCTTTCCACTAGTAATATAATCTGTTCTTATATGAATAAATAAGTAATTATTTTCAAATGTTTTATTTTGATTTAAAATTGTAACGTCTGAAAATTCATACTCACCAGTACCGATTGTTTCCATTTTCATTCTCTTCCATTCAATTGCTGCATTCCAATATGTAACATTACCATAGGCTTGTGGTCTTGCTCCAAAGATTTCTTGAGACGTATCAGCACTAACACCCTCATAGGTAACAGTCATTGTAAGCTTTATTAAATCATTTACTTTTAAACCTGATAAATCTATAACTCCTATAACAGTGCAATCATTTACTGCTCCAATAAAATCAGTTATTGAGGTATTATAACTTCCTTGTTTATAATAATTGCGCATACCATTATTATCATAATTAATAGTAAATTCTACTCTTTCAGCTACTGAACTTAAAACTATATTTTTAGTAACTTGATATTTATCATTAGCATTTCCTACCTTAACTGATCCATTATACCAGCCATCTACTTTATATCCTGTACTTGCTGTTATACTTGGTAAGGTTATCTCACAGCCTGTTTCATTATTATAAACTGTACAACTATCTGTTGTTTTTCCAATAGTTAATACTCCTTCTCCTTTAGTATATGTTACTTTTAATTCTTTCTTATATATCGCATATATAACTGTATCTTCACTTGGCATATTTAATACTGATAACCCACTCTTCGCATTCTTATCTGTATTCCATCCAACAAATGTATATCCTTCTCTTTTCCCTTTCTTACTTAAGTCAACACTTTCATTTGATGATAAATACGCAGTCTCTGACGTTCCTTCTCCTCCATTGGTCTTATAATCATATGTTAGTAAATAATCTGTAGTTGGTTCTATTGTTCCTCCTTCTGCTTGAACATAGTTTAGATCTATACTTATCTCATTACTATTATTAGTTACAGTTCCACTGTAGTCTTTATTATATTCGATCCTTACTTTTATTATTTGTGTACTATTCTTATATAGTTTCTCTCCTTTTGTATATCCACTAAATGTTATCTTTATTGCTTCGTTATTACTT
>CAUERX010000043.1 GCA_959020415.1 uncultured bacterium
TTTTTTTTTTTATTTATTTAATATTTTTTTTTTTTTTTTTTTCTATTCTTTTTTCTCTTTTCTTTTTTTTTCCATTAATAAACAAAACCCAGAACCCCCCCCCCCCCCCCCCCCTGTCAACAAAATAAGGAGATATTCGTTAAGAAAGCAAAACTTATAACTTAAATAATATTTTTTAGGGGGAGGAAGAAGAATTATTATTTCATTTTTCACATATTAAAACACGGCAACTTTTATTGTCGTTTTTTAATGTCTTTATTATATTCAATAGCTTCTTTTCATGTTTGGACTATGCTTATTAGTCCTATTAAATATCCATAGATTATTCTTTCTCTCTTTCTTTATTGGACACTTGAAATTACTTATATCTTTTATTTTCTTTTGATACGCTTCGTTTTTCTATATCACCTAACAATAATATCTTTATAAATTCTTCTTTAAAAATCTCAAAAAAAGTCTTATTGTTCTATTTATTTTCTTCAACATTTTTGTGCAAAGCCCCATTTATTCCACCACTTATCACATCTGATACTTTTTCCACAATAAAATCTTCCTCTTTAGGTGTTACCATCAAATTATAACCAACCGGATTTAATACTTCATAAATTAAGCTTTTTACTTCACCATCACTTAACGACCCAACAATTCCGAATAAATTTTTCTTATCATCATCATGAATCTCAACATCCTTATTTAAATAATTCACCTTAACTTTTAGCTTTTGCGCCGGATTATCAATATTAGCTTTTGTGTAAGCAAAATTTTTATACATGTAATTAATAGTATCACTAACAATCGAAGCTGCATCAACTACGGTTGGTACCCCAACTGCAATTACTGGTACTCCGATTGTATCCTTGCTGATCTCCTTACGCTTATTTCCAACTCCACTACCTGGATTAATTCCCGCATCAGTCATTTGTATTGTCTTATTAACCCTTTCAATCGAACTGCTCGCAAGCGCATCAACTGTAATTACAAAATCTGGCTCGATTTTATCAACTACGCCTTTAATCAAGTCACTAGTTTCAATTCCAGTTTCACCCATCACACCTGGTGACAAAGCAAAAACTCTTCTAAAACCTTCCTCCAATTGTCCATAAACATACAAATGATTAGTCACGATTGTTTTAGAAATAGTCAAAGGTCCCACCGCATCAGGTGTAGTTTTCTCATTTCCAAGGCCTATAACTAAACAAGTGCTTTTTTCATTAATGTTTATTGTCTCCAATAATTTTTTAAGTTCTTCAGTAAAAATAGTTTTTATTTTATCACTATTGTCATAATCTGTAATATCAGGAAATTCTATCGTAATATAAGTTCCTGCTTTCTTACTAATTTCAGCGCCTTGACTTTCATCTAAAGTAATATTCGTTACTTTAACATCGCCTACTTTTCTAGTATTAACTCCTTCGTTTACTAATTCAATTGCTAAATCTGTACGCACTTCATACTTATTTAAATTGGCATTATGCCCCATTGTTCTCACCTCATTAACTATTTTTCCCAAAAAAACATGTTTTTATTGCTTTTTTTTCTATTTTTTGTTAAAATGTATTTACATGCCGTGGCTTGGAGGTGAAATTATGGCCAATATGAAAAATGCGAAAAAAAGAATTTTAGTTAATGCTAAAAAGAACATTCGTAACAATAATTATTCAGCTAGTATGAAAACTGCAATTAAAAACGTTGAAAAAGCCGTTTTAACTAAAGACAAAACTGTAGCTGAAGATGCTTTAAAAGTTGCTATCAAAAAAATTGATAAAGCAACTGGCGCAAATGTAGTGGCTAAAAATAAATGTGCCCGTGAAAAGTCAAGATTAACTAAAAAAGTAAATGCAATGAAATAATTTACTTTTTTATGCAAAAAAACACCATCTTCGGTGTTTTTAATTAACGTTTTTCTTAGTTTTCTTAATAATAAAATACTCAAACTTATTGTTGAAACTAATAAGACAAAAATTATTCAAGTCATAAAAACAAATATAATTGCTTTTGGCTGTTTTATCCACAGTTTTTTTGTTTTCTTTTGAAATATTTAATGTATTATCAAGACTTTTAACGGCAGTTGTCATTATCAATTCTTTTTCACCATTTTTACCCATTTTATTAAAAACGTAAATGAAATGAAATAATTTATTCATTTTTTGGTATAATGTTTATAGGTGAAGAAAATGAAAAAACACAAAATCCATATTTCCACATTAATATTATTAGTACTACTTGTTTTTTGCTTTTTATATCGTACAGAAATAGTAACTTTTGTTATGAGTAACGTTGCTCAAAATACAAAAGTAACTGCACCTAACAGTAATAACTATAAAAATGACTACAAATTTGAATTTGTCCAAACCACAGACAATTTTCATGTAAAAAACAAACAAGATATTTTAAACACAATATATACAGTTTTGAACAGTGGCCAAGATAATTTTACCTTCTACTGTGACAAAGATTACAAAGAATGCGCAAATGACTTAAAAAGCATTTCTGAAAATCAAGCTTTACTATCTGTAATCAATAATATGGTTTCACCTTATAATAGTTATAAAAAATTATATATTACTATAAATACTTATGGGAAAGCCGTAATTGAAATCGAAAAATTATATAGCAAAGAAGACATAACTAAAATTAATAACACAATGAATGAAATAAAAAAGGAAATAATTAAAGAGAATATGTCAGATGAAGATAAAATTAAAGCCTATCATGATTACCTAATTAATCATGCTGTATACGATGAAGAAAGAGCTATTCAAATAGAAAAAGGCAACGATGAAAGCTTTAAATACAACTCTCATAAAGCAAATGGTCCCTTATTAGAAGGCAAAGCTCTGTGCAGTGGTTACAGCGATGCCATGAAACTTTATTTAGATGAACTAAAATTACCAAATTACAAAATATCTAATGACAACCATATTTGGAATCTAATTTATATAAATGGTAAATGGTTACACCTAGATTTAACTTGGGATGATCCAGTCACTAGTGACCATAGTAATTTACTACTTCATAAGTTTTTCCTAATTGATACAAATACTCTATTAAAATTAGATCAAACTAATCACAGTTTTAATAAAGAATACTATCTAGAATTAAAATAGCTCTATACCAAAAGGTATAAAGCTTTTTTATTTTAATCAATAATTTAAACTTTCATCAAGTGGTAAAATAACTGTAACCAAAGTATATAACCCTACTTCAGATTCATAAGAAATTTTCCCATCGTGAGCTTCAATAATCCCATAAGATAATGATACACCAAGTCCAGTTCCTTTTGATTTTGTAGTAAAAAATGGTTCCTTTATTTTTTCTAAAACATCTTTTGGAATTCCCATCCCATTATCCTTAAAATAAATATACACTTTTTTATTTTTTACTTCCGTCTTCACTTCAATAACTGGATTCTTCTCTAAAGCTTCAACACTATTTTTAATAATATTTACAAATACTTGCATCAGCTTATTATAATCACCATCAATATAAACCTCTTCATCAGATATTTTATTATTAACTTTAACCTTATGCTCTTTTAATAATAAATCATAATTTTCGATAACATCACTAACTAACATATTAATATCTAAAATATCTTTATTTAACCTAACTCTATTCATGGATAAAAAGTCTTCGAGTAATACTAAAGTTCTATCGACCTCATCTTTCATGATTGGTATATATTTTTTAGCATGCTCTGGATTATTAACATCAAACATATCAAGATATCCTTTACATACCGCTATTGGATTTTTTATCTCGTGAGTAATTTGAAAAAGCATCGTTCTTATTTGTTTATCATGTTCTATTTCCTTGACTGAACGGTGGACTCTTAAAATTTCTTCTGCTTTTCTTAATAAATAAATAATTGCTAGCGACATTAAGACAAAAATCAACCCTAATAACATTGCTTCTAAATATCTATCAATCAAATGATACTTCATCATTGCTAAAGAACCCATCATAAAGATTGTTTTTATTCCTGTAAATATTATTACAAAATAGTTAATGTTAAATTTCTTAATAAAAATTCTATAAATAAGATAATATAATAAATATTCAAAAATTAATAATAATAAAAATGAATCATAAAACTTATAATTATATGCAATAATAACAACTGATGACATCGCAATTGCAATATTATTTTTCTTGTAATAAGACATAATAAGCGGAATATTCATAATTATCATCGGTAAACTACTAATAATTGGTGTATTAAACTTAAGTCCAATATACATCGATGAAAAGATCGTTAGAATAATTGCTAATTCGTTTTCTCTATCATCATCGATGTTTTTATACGCCACATAAAATAAATAAATTGCAAAAGGCACAATAATTTGCAAAGCGTTTATAAGTATATTATCAATTAGTTCCACATCAATCACCTCATTATCATCTTACTGAAAGTGATATGTCAAAATTTGTCGAATAAAGGAAAAAATTGTAATTTTACAAAATAAAGTGTCAAAAAAAAAGACTTTTTAGTCTTTTAATTCATCAATATATTTTTTTAATTGCTTTGCCTCTTCGCCTAAAATAATTTTAAGCTGATTATCGATTTCAACAATTCCTTGAGCCCCCATTTTTTGAATAGCTTCCTTATTTACCAAATCAATATTATGCAAATTCACCACAAAGCGTGAATTATTAACCTCATAATTAATAATATTTGCCTTGCCACCCAAATATTGGACCAATTTATTTGCGTCTAATTTAAAATCCTTCTTTTTAGACCTTACAATTGCAAACGCAATCAAAACTAATACTAATATAATTATTATATATTGCCAAATCATTTTATCACCTTTTATTATTATACTATAAATTATAATTTTTTTAAAACTTTTTTCATAATAATTGTATATTTAATCAAGTTAGTGTATTATATTTAATGGTGATAACATGAAAAACATTTCTAAATTTAAAGTAGATAAAACCATTTTAATTCCTATTATTTTATTCGCTATCATCAGTATTTTAACCCTTTATGGCGCAAATAGTATTCTACCAAGCCATATGGATGATCTTGTAATAAAACAAATAATGTGGTATGTTGCCGGCTTTATTATTGCTTACCTTATTATGACCATTGGTAACAGTTGGATTTACCGGATAACCTGGTTCCTCTATGGAATTGGCGTCGTCGCCTTAATCGGTCTATTCTTCTTTGGCGTTAATATTAATGATGCCACCTGCTGGTATGAAATAAAAGGTATTGGTACTATTCAACCATCAGAATTTATGAAAATAATATTAATAATTACTAATGCTACATTAATAGCTAAGTTTAACGAAGACTTCCCAAATCCCAGTCTAAGAGAGGAACTTTATTTTTTAATTAAAATTGGTTTAGTTGTTCTAGTGCCAAGTATTCTTACTTTCATGCAACCTGACACTGGAGTCGTTCTTATCTACTTATTAATTACTTTAGTTATGTTGTTTGTTTCAGGTATAAGATATAGATGGTTTGCTATCTTATTTGGTATTATTGGTGTTATGATTGCCCTCGTTCTAAGCGTTTATTTCATCAGTCAAGATCTATTTATTAAAATTTTCGGTACAAGTTTCTTTCTAAGAGTCGACCGAATACTAGATTGGTCAAATCAAAGCGGCTTTCAACTAGAAAACAGTTTAAGTGCGATTGGTTCCGCCGGACTATTTGGTCACGGTTGGAACACCAATCCTATTTACTTTCCAGAAGCTCAAACCGACTTTATATTTGCCGTTTTCTCTAGTCACTTTGGTTTTATTGGTTCAGTACTTCTATTAGCGCTAATTGCTTTTTTCGATATCAGACTTATCATGATGGCTGTTAAAACTAATAAATTAATCAATAAATATATAATTGCTGGTGTTGCTGGTATGCTTATTTATCAACAAATACAAAATATTGGCATGACCTTTGGGTTCCTACCAATAACTGGAATCACCTTGCCATTTATTAGCTACGGTGGATCAAGCCTATTAAGCTACATGTTAGCTATGGGATTAATATTTAATATTTCAAATGAAAATATGCGTTATACAAATTAAAACTTCACAATAAACTGTGAAGTTTTCTTTTTTTATTTGATTTAAAAAAAATATGTCTAACAATGCTGCCATTTTTATGAAAAATTCCCTACTCTATTACATATGAATTAAAGTTTGTTCCTTCTCCTGATAATTGGATATCAGATTTTAGGTAGACAACAGGTACCACACCAGGCAAATTATATTTAACATAGTTACTGAGGTGACCGTCGGAAAAAACGCGAAACACATAATATGCGTATCCACTATACGGCGAAAGTAATAGACTAGATTTATTAGTCGATGTACTCATTATTTTCGTTAACCAATTATGTGTACTTCCATTACTATAACAGGTGGAATTACTATTGTATGCATTAACACTTGTACATTGAGTATTATTACTTGTCCTTACATATTCACTTGCTGTTGCCAATG
>CAUERX010000044.1 GCA_959020415.1 uncultured bacterium
TACTATTGAATAGAAAGATTATTCTTGCTAGGCGGCAATTCTGTTTAGCAAGAGTGTTTAATATAAGGAGGCTAGAGATATGCTGATGGAAGGAACTGGAATATACTTTTGGTTACTTGTTTTAATATTTTTAATAGTATATATAACAGTAAAAATATCTTTAGGTTTCTTACTTACAAGAGCTAAAGAACAAGCATGGAAAGCTTATGTACCTTTTTATACAACATTAGTATTAGTTGATTTATTAGGCCTTAAAAGAAGTGTATTTTATTTATCTTTGATACCTATAGTGAATTTATATTATTACTATATAATTATCTCTAAATTATTAGAAGGTTTTGCGCTTAATACTAAAGATGCTATATGGTATATTGTATTTCCAATGTATAAGTTTCCTGAACTTGCTTTTAAAAGGCCAAAATTTCGCTTAAATGAATATGATTTAACACAAGAATTTTTAGAAACACAAAATATACTGTTTTCAAAGCCACAAGATGAATTACCTGATGAGATTAATTTAATTAATCTTAACAATCAAGCAGAAGAAAATAGTGTTGATGGAACGGTAATCGCACCTTCTAACTATAATCAAATACCAGAAAATATGGCTGCGGATAATTATGCTTCTGAAACAAATCCTTATTTAGATACTTCTTATAGTGGTGAATCAGTGTTTACTAATCCATCAATACCAGAAGAAAAACAAGTAACTTATGTTGAAGCACCTAAGGAAAATAAGCCAGATGTTCAGAAACCTATTATTACGCCATTAAGTGATGGAAGACCGAAGGTTTGTCCAAATTGTGGGGCAAAATTATCACCAGAGGCAACAACTTGTTTTTTATGTGGCCAACATTTAAACTGACAACTAGGTCGGTTTTTTATTGTGTTTAGAGGAGGAATAAGGTATAATTGTATATAAGGAATGGTGATTATATATGTTTGTTGATGAGGCAGTAGTAGAATTATTCGCTGGTAATGGTGGAAATGGTTGTAAAGCTTTTAGACGTGAAAAAGGAGAACCAATGGGGGGACCATTTGGTGGAAACGGCGGCCGTGGTTCAAACATTGTGTTTAAGGTAGATACAGGATTAAATACTTTGGTTGATTTTAAATATAAAAAAATTGTTAAAGGTGAACGTGGAGAAAATGGTTTAGGAAAAGGAATGCATGGTAAAAATGCTGAAGACGTTGTTATTAAAGTGCCGCTTGGGACAGTAATTACTGATGTTAATACAGGACTTATAATCGCTGATTTAACAAAAGTTGATGAAGAAATTATTGTAGCAACAGGAGGCCGTGGTGGGCGAGGCAATATTGCTTTTGCGACACGTACTAATCCAGCTCCAGATTTTGCTGAAAATGGGGAACCTGGTGAATACCGTAAAATAAAGTTGGAATTGAAATTAATGGCTGATGTTGGATTGGTTGGGATGCCTAGTGTTGGTAAATCAACTATTATTTCTAAGGTTTCGGCGTCTAAACCAAAGATAGCTGATTATCCATTTACAACATTGAAGCCTAATTTAGGCGTTGTTAAAGTGCAAGATGGGCGTTCATTTGTTCTTGCTGATTTACCAGGATTAATTGAAGGAGCTTCTTTAGGCCATGGTCTTGGTGATCAATTTTTGAAACATGTAGAACGCACTAGAGTAATTGCTCATATTGTTGATATGGGTGGATATACAGGCCGTGATCCTTACGAAGATTTTACCATTATTAATAATGAATTAAGATCGTTTAATGAAAAGATTATGGATAAGCCACAAATAATTGTAGCTAATAAAATGGATATGCCGGATGCTCACGATAATTTAATTAAGTTTAAGGAAAAAGTGAATGTACCAGTTTATGAAATTTCAGCTGTTACTGGGCAAGGCTTACAAGCAGTACTTACTAAATTAGCCGATATGTTAGATGGTATTGAGAAGACCAATTTATACGAAGAGGAAAAGTTTGAAAGTCATGTTATTTATAAATTTAAACAAGAAAAACCATTTACGATTACTAAAGAGGATGATGTTTGGGTAATTAAAGGTAAAGAGGTAGAAAAATTAGTGGTAATGAGTCGTTTTGATACAAACGAAGCAGTTTTACGTTTTTCTAATAAGCTTCGTAAACTTGGTATTGATGATGAACTTCGAGAATTAGGTGTTCAAGATGGAGATACTGTTAGGATATTAGATTTTGAATTTGAATTTAGAGAGTAACAAGTTAATTTAAGAGTATAGGAAGAACTATATTCTTTTTTGCCTACCATAATTTCCCACATTTTTATCAAAATATATACATAATTGTTTTGTACAATGATAGTGGAGTTGATAAGAGACTCCCTACTACTGAAAGGATGGTGATAGATGTAGAAATCAAGAATAAATAGTGTTATACTATAAATGAGGCGATAATAATGTATAAGATCTGTTTAGTAGAAGACGAAGAAAATTTAAATAATTTGATTAAATCTTATCTAGAAAGAGCAGGATATGAAGTTGTACAGTATTATAATGGAACAGATGCTTTAAATCACACGACGGATATTGTCGATTTATGGATATTAGATATTATGCTAGGTGATTCGGTTAGCGGATACGACATAATAAAAAAATTAAGAGAAAGCAGTGAAGTTCCGGTAATATTTACATCTGCTCGTGATCAAGAACTTGATAAAATTATTGGATTAGAACTCGGGAGTGACGACTATGTTACAAAACCTTATTCCCCTAAGGAACTAGTACTTCGAGTTAATAATATAATTAAACGAACCTACAGCACCCAAACAGAAAAAATCAATTATGAAAACTATGAAATAGATTTAGATAAAAGATTAGTAAATGATGGCTCAAAGGAAATCTCTCTCACTACTTTAGAGTTTGATTTACTAATAATGTTTTTACAGAACAAAAATAAATCATTTAGTAGAAATCAGATTTTGGAAAATGTTTGGGGTGAAAATTACTTTGGTAGTGATAGAGTAGTAGACGATTTAGTTAGAAGGCTTAGAAGAAAATTACCTAAACTTCGTTTAAATACAATCTATGGGTATGGATATAGATTATCATGAAATTAAAGCATAATTTATATCGCCAGTTAATTACAATTGTCTTAATAATGTTCGCACTTATTTATGTAAGTGTGGCAGTCATTTTACCAAAAACCTTAATCCCTATTTACGAAAAAAACATCTACTTTAACTTAAAGATCCCATTAGATATAGTTCAAAGTAATATTGGCGATAGTAGTCTTGAAGACAATATAGCTTATATATTTGTTAAAGATAGTATTATTACGACTTCTAGTAACTTATCTGATGTAATTAGTCTTCCGGCTAATCAGATTTTAGAGAAAATAAACAGCGATTATGGTAAGTTTGTTTACCATGGGAAAACGTATTATTACAATACGAAAAGTGACGCTAATACATATAAAGTAGCAGTTACAAACAATAATTATGTATCGCAAATGAAAGCTGATATTTTAGCTTCATTAATGCCAGTATTATTGGTGACTTTATTAGTTATTTTAATTATTGTAGCTATGTGGTCACAGATACTTGCAGATAGAATAAAAAAATTAAAAGAGAAGGTGGATAATCTAGACAATGACGACTATGTAGGTAAAATGCCTTACAAAGTCGATGATGAGATTGAAGATTTATCGCATGCTATTGATGAAATGAAAGAGACCCTCAAAGAGAATGAAGAATATAAGAATCAAATGTATCAAAATATTTCTCATGATTTTAAAACCCCTCTCACCGTTGTAAAATCGTATATTGAGGCAATTGAAGATGGCGTGCAAGATGAAAAAAGCGGATTAAAAATTATTAAACAAGAAATTAAAAAATTAGAAATAAAAGTACACTCCTTACTATATTTAAACAAATTAACCTATATGAAAAATACGGATAACTACAAGCGCGACACGATAAATATTGTAGATATATTATCCGAGTCAGTAGAAAAATTTAAAGTCGCAAGGCCAGATATCAAATGGCAAATTAATATTACTGACAAAAAAACAATATTTAATGGTTCACAAGATATGTGGGAAGCCATTGTTGATAATATTTTAAGTAACTTTATGCGTTATGCTAAAGAGGAAGTTAAAATAACTGTCAAAGGTCGCCAGATTATCTTTTACAATGATGGACCAAATATTGATGAGACAATTTTAAATGATATCTTTACCCCATATAAGAAGGGTATAAAAGGTCAATTCGGTTTAGGACTTTCAATTGTTAAAAAAACCGTTTCCCTACTAGGTTATGAAATTAGTGTTAAAAACGAAAAGACCGGTATCAGTTTTACAATAAAATAAGAGGACCCCACCTCTTATTTTTATTTTACATTTTTGTGAATTTGGACAGTCTTTGGGTAATATGACATTTGCCTATATTGATTACTTTTGTTATAATATGTTACCAAGGTGATTATTATGAGTTCGAACGAAAGAGTTATATTGCCTTTACAGACAGAAGGCACTCCTTATTTTTATAAAAAGGAAAGTTTAATTGAGCTAAAAAAAGAGCTTGAGGAATTTTTATCTGGTCCTGGGAAATATATGGACGATAGAGAGGCTGCTGAAAGGTTTTTAGGTTGCCAGGAAATTCAAGCTAATAATAGTATAGAAGGCTATAATGATGATGCAAGTATGATAAGATCGGTTATTGCAGATGCCTACTGTAAAAAGGTACCAGAAAAGCGTCGAAAAATTATTAATAATTTATATCAAGGATATCAAAAAATTCTTAGAGGCGAACCAATAAATGAAAATACTTTAAAAGAGCTTTATGATGTTTTATCAAATGGTTTATTAGCAGATTATGATTTAGCTAATATGGGGCGATTTTATCGTAATGGTGAAGTTGAAATTGATTTTTCTGGTATTTTAAGTGACGATGAAGATTATATTATTGGTAGTACAAGAATGGGAAAGTATAAAGATTATGGTGTTGCTCCTGAAGCTGTTAGTAGATATATGGATTCGTTGTTCTCATTTTTAGATGATGATAGTTATTTAGAGACGCCAACAGATTATTTTATTAAGTCGCAAATAGCCCATTATTATTTTGTTTATGTTCATCCTTATTTTGATGTTAATGGAAGAACTGGTAGGACAATGTCAATGTGGTATTTACTTAATAATGAGGCTTATCCATATATAATTTTTAATAGAGCTATTCCATTATTTAAACGAAATTACAATCAAGCCATTCGTGATACTAAAAAATTTAAGAATATGACTTTTTTCTTAAATTATATGTTATCTAATGTAAAAACCGAATTAGAAAAAGAATATACGATAAGTTCAATAGAGAGTACTTTGTTTGAACCTCTTGATGATACTGAGTATCAGACATTGCGATATGTTCTATCGATGAATGGTCTTAGGACTAGTAAAGATTTCGCTTCGTTTTATAATAGATTGAATGATAAAAAGGGATATAGTTATATTGATGAACATATGATTGAACCGTTGATTGATAAGGATGTTTTAACAGTTGTAAGATATACGAGAAAGGGTCTTGATGGGAAGCGTTCTAATTATGTTTTTGAAATTAATCCTAATAGGGTAGATAGTGACCCAGGGGTAATAAAGAGATTGCATTTATAAAAAAGTATGTTATAACCCCACAAACTCTAGTTATGATTTTAACTAGAGTTTTTTGTGAATTTTGAGTTGAAATAGTTGACAATAGGGGGGGGGGGGGGGGGGGGATACAAATATTTTAAAAATATGGGTGGGGGGAAAGAAGAAAAAAAGAAAAA
>CAUERX010000045.1 GCA_959020415.1 uncultured bacterium
AAAATATGGTTTGTTTTTTTATAAAATACTTTAAAAAAAGTATTGACAATTAAACCATAATATGGGGTCGCAACATCTTTTTATGGCAAAAAGCTTAAAACAATTTATTAATATATAGAAAAATTAATGCTTTATAAATAGGAGTTATCTAATAAAATAGGTAATTCCTTTTTGCTTTTTATAAGGTGGCGACCAAAATAGAAGTACAAGCGAAAGCTTGGATAAAAAAATGGCTATTTTTAAACTCTTGTAGATATGACTAAGTCATATTAATACTAATAGTATAATGCCTATTTAAATAGCCAAAACTTTCAGAAAGGAGTTTTTATATATGAAAATCTATACAGTAACAGAAATAAATGGAAAACCAGCTATCAGAATAACTGGTAAATGGCTTAAAGAAAAAGGTTTTGATATTGGCGACAAGTTTGAGGCTGTTTATGAAAATAATATGCTTATGCTAATAAAGATAACCAAAGAAGAAGCAAATGAAATTAAAAAAATATACAAACAATTATCATAAAAAAGATAATATAAAATACTTATAATCAACTGACTACCCAACTATTGCGGGTGGCTTTTGGCGGGCAAGTTTTCAAAAGCCACCAACGCTAATGCTAAGAGTGTTTTGGATTATAACTTATTATATTTATCTTAAAAGAAAGGAACGTGATAAAATGAACTTTTATAACCACCGTAAGTTAGGTTTTATATATGTTGGAATTGATTGTCATAAAGCCTCACATACCGCTGTGGTCATCAGTCCATTTAATGATAAACTAGACACATTAACTTTTAAAAATACTAAAGAAGATTTTAATAAATTATTAGATATGATATTCAAATATACAAGTAAAGATGTAAAAGCAATATTTGGTTTAGAAGATACAAAACATCTAGGCCATACTTTATGTAGCTTTTTAATATCTCATAATCAAATAGTCAAACATGTTAATTCTAATTGATCTTTAAAATCATACTTACCATTATGATAGGCATCCTTATAAACTGAACTATGAATTAGTCCATCGCCAACCATTACTAAACTTAGTTTACTTTCTTCTTCATTTATAGCGCCAAGAACATTTTTGTTTTCACTTTTTAGCTTTACCCCATCACCGATAAAATTTATTCCTATCCATATCCCTCAAATAATAACTAGAAAAACGAAAACAATAAAAACTATATTTTTTCTCGTCTTTCTTTTTGCATGCTTTTTCATAATACACCCTAAGGCTTATAAATACTACTCACAACTGCCATTTACACTCTGCATATATATTTCTAAGGCTTCCTTTCCTTCCTCATTATCTTTTGCACTTGTAAAATATTCTCCATTGATTTCATCAATTGTTGCTTGATCCATTTTAGTTCCATCAAATATATAACTAGCTACAATTCCATTTTTTAATGTAAAGATTGCATCTTTACCTCCAATTTTGCACGTTACTTCCTCACCAGATGAACAGCCAGTTAATAAAACAACACAGCTAACTAACACTAATAACCCTTTTTTCATTCTATTACTTCCTTTCCTACATTAATGGTGCAAACGCCATTAAAATTTGTCTTTTTAAATGTTGTAATCCACTTAATTTTTCCTTACCTATAACTACTTCTTCAGATTTTTCCAAAGTTTCCATATAATCTTTTTTAATATCATCAATTACTGATGCTTTATATAACCATACGCCGTTTTCAAAGTGTAAATACAAACTACGATAGTCTAAATTTACTGTGCCCACCGTTGCATATTCATCATCGACAATGAATGTCTTTGCATGAATAAACCCTGGTGTATATTCATAAATTCGCACCCCATTTTCCATTAATTGATTATAATAAGCTTTGGTGACCTCATTTATAACCTTTTTATCCGGAATCGCTGGTGTAATAATTCGAACATCAATTCCACTTTTAGCAGCCACACATAAAGCCGTCATCATTTCGTTATCAATAATTAAATATGGTGTGGTAATATAAATATATTTATTAGCCTTATTTATCATATTAAGGTAAATAGTCTCTCCAGTCGCCTCATGGTCCCATGGATTATCACAATAAGGAATCGCATAACCATCTGACTTAACCATTTTTAAATCACAAGCATCCGCTTTATAGCCCTTATAGCTATATTTAGAACCTCTAACAAAGTCCCATAAAGTCATAAACATTACGACCATATTCCAAACAGCTTCCCCTTTAAGCATAATTCCATTATCTTTCCAATGACCATATTTAACTTTTTCATTAATATATTCATCGGCTAAATTAATACCGCCAGTAAACGCGATATAGCCATCGATAATTGCCATCTTACGATGATCGCGATTATTAAATTTAGAGCGAATGATTGGGACAAATTTATTAAAAGTACAAGCCTTTATTCCATAACTTTCAAGTGTCTTATAATAATTATTAGGCAATATCATAATACAACCTAAATCATCATACATCATTCGAACTTCAACGCCTTCTTTAACCTTAGCTTTTAAGACCTCTAAAATGCTATTCCACATATTTCCTTGTTCGACAATGAAATATTCAAGAAAAATATATCTTTTAGCTTTTTTTAATTCTTCAAGCAGTCTTTTATAGTATTCCTCACCAACTTTAAAATATTCATATTCCGTATTTTGACAAACAGGTGATAAAGAATATTTAGTTATGTACTTTGCCTGATTATAAGCTGACAAACTATCTTTTTTTAAAAGTTCCATCACCTTTTTATCTTGTGAAATATTTTTAACTTGATGATCATATATTTCCTGTAATTTTTTCTTCTCTCTCTTACTTAATTGATCTCCACTAAATAATAAATAAAACAATAGTCCAATCACTGGTAACATTAAAATAACCATTATCCAAGCTATTTTATATCCCGGATTAGTTTTACCATTAATAATAAATATCGACATTAAAATCCCTAAAAAATAACTTCCAATGTAAAAATAAACAAAATAATCAATATTAAATTTCCACACCATTGAAATTATAAATGCAACTTCTAAAACAATCAAGAATGCCACCACAAACACTCTATGCGTAATGAAGCCCATCAACTTTTTAAGTCCTGTCATACCATCACCCACTCTTTATCCAATTATACCCCATTTAATCTAATTATACAATATGTAACTAAAGTTGACTTTTCCATAAAAAATATATATACTAATAGCAATATGGAAGTAAGTTTTATTTTAAACATAATTACCATATTCTGTTTTAAAGGATAGTAGTATGGAAGGAAAAAAAGAAGTTTTTGCTGAAGGGCTATGCTTCAAAAAAATATTTTGGATTTTTATTTTTGGATGCATCTTCGGTTGTGTAATGGAAATGGTCATTCATTTTCTAAAATATGATGCTTGGGTGTCAAGACGTGGTTTAATTTATGGACCCTTAAATCCTGTTTACGGAATTGGCTGTGTCCTTTTTACCACCTTTCTTTGCAAACAAAAGAAAATCATTTGGATATTTATTAGTGGTGCCTTTTTAGGTGGTGGGGTTGAATACTTTTGTTCTTTATTTCAAGAATATGCTTTCAGTTCAACTTCTTGGGATTATAGTAATCACTTCCTAAATTTTGGAGGTCGAACTAGCCTATTTTATATGGTGTGCTGGGGTGTTCTTGCCCTATTCTATGTTAAAATAGTTTACCCATTTTTATCAAAGTGGATTGAAAAAATGCCAATTAAAACTGGAAATATTATTACAATAATTATGGTTATCTTTATTATTGTCGATTGTATAATTTCAATTATTGCTTGCTACCGATGGGAAGAAAGAAAACAAGAAAAACCAGCCAGCAACTCCATCGAGGTTTTCTTAGATAAAGAATATCCAGACACTCGTTTATCAGAAATATATGAAAATGCCAAAAGTGTTTAGTAATTTACTAAACACTTTTTATTTGCGAAAAAAGCTATATTTTAATTAACAAAACATAGCTTATTTAAATTTTATTTATTTTATTGTATATGGATTATCCTCTGTTCCTTCTCCCGATAATTGAATATCAGATTTCAGATATATAACGGGCACCACACCGGGCGTAATATATTTAGCGTGTTCGCTGCTAAGACGGCCAATGGAATGGACAGTCAACACAGCATCAGAAGCACCAGTACCAGAAGAAAGCAACCAACTATATTTATTAGTTGATAAATTCATTATTTTCGTTAACCAATTATGCGTACTTCCATTATTATAACAAGATGACATACCATAGTATACATTAGCACTTGTACATACACTATTATTACTTGCTCTTACATATTCACTTGCTGTTATTAATGCTATATTCCCATTCCATGTTATACTATTTTCTTTTTTCACCGTATCTTCTAAATTCGTATCACTATATGATACTAACCCTATTTTATAAGTTCCTGTTGTTATTTGCTTCTTAGCTTCTTCTGTTAAGCTGTTATAATAATCATTGTTTAAATATGTATTTAGTGTTGCTGGGCGATTCCAATCTTTTGAATTAGATGAATCCCATGACTTATCTCCTATACTTTTATCTCTTATTATTTTTATTGTTCCATCAGCTTCTACTGATAATATTCTCCACCCTGCTTTTTCTCCATTGAATGTTATATAATTATTTGGAGTCCCTCCTCTATAAATATATCTTCCTTCTTCGTATGTATCTAAGTATAGTCCATCTCCACTTGTTACTATATTCTTTTTTAATTGCCACG
>CAUERX010000046.1 GCA_959020415.1 uncultured bacterium
AGATAATAATAAAGCTATTTTAGATGAAAAAGGTATTGTTTTAAATGAAAATAAAATTTTATTAGAAAATACTAAAAGTAAATTAGATAAATCTAAAATAGAACTTGATAATAGTAATGCAAAATTAATATCACCAAAGCAACAATTAGATGATACGAAAATAAAATTAGAAGAAACTAAAAAAGTTTTAGATCAAACAAAAATTGATTTAGATAATGCCAAAATACAATTAGATGATGCTAGAGCAAAATTAGATCAAGGATATAATGAGATAAAAGATATTCCTGAAGGTAAGTTAGTTACTATTACAAGAGAAGAAAATGCAAGTATCATAAGTTATATTTCAACTTGTGATTCAATGAGAGCTTTAGCTCTTGTTTTCCCTCTGATTTTCTTTTTAGTAGCAGCGCTTGTTAGCCTTACAACTATGACTAGAATGGTTGAAGAGCAACGAGTTCAAAGCGGAACATTTAGGGCACTAGGATACGATAAAAAAGATGTCATTAATCAGTATATATTTTATGCTTTTTCAGCCACTTTTTTTGCAAGTATTATAGGAGTAGTTGCAGGAGTATATTTTTTCCCAAATATTATTTACTATTTGTATCGTATGATATTATTTAATGTCGGTGCACCGATAAATATAACCTTTGATACGTTTATTTGTATTCAGACATTTGTTATTTCTGTAGCGATAACAATATTAGTAACATATATCGTAGTAAGACAAGAATTAAGCGAAACTCCAGCTAGTCTACTTCGTCCAAAACCACCTAAAATGGGTAAAAGAATTGTATTGGAGAGAATAACTTTTATTTGGAAAAGATTGTCATTTAATCAAAAAGTAACTATGCGTAATATTTTTAGATATAAGAAGCGATTTTTTATGTCTATTGTGGGAATTGCAGGATGTACAGGGTTGATTGTTGTAGGATTTGGAATTAAGAATTCAGTTTCTACACTTGCAGATAAGCAGTATGGTGAAATATGGACTTATGATGGAGTTGTGGTGTTTGATAAAAATTTAAGTCAAGAAGATTTATTATTAGAACAAAGTAAGTTTAATGACGTTAAGGGAATTAAAAATAGTGATGCTTTTTATCGGCAAACAGTGACTGTTTCTGGAGATAAAGAACATTATACGACGTTAGAAATATTTGATGATGATCAAGAATTAAGTAAATATATTAAATTAGAAGATTATAAAACACATGATCGTTTAAAATTAAGTGATAATGGAGTAATTATTTCAGCAAAGCTTTCAGAATTATTAGGGGTTCAAGCTGGGGATCAAATTAAGATAAAAATTAATAATGATAGTTATCAAGTTAAAGTTAATGGAGTTATGATGTTGCATTTCCAACACCACATTTATATGGCTAAGGAATTTTATCATCAATTAACTGGTGAAGAAGTACTTGATAATCATGCTTACTTTGATTTAACTAAAAATGCTAATGAACAAGAGATTAGTGATTATTGTAATAATAATGAAAAAATTAATTCTGTAAATTATATAATGGGTATTTCTCAAGGTTTTAGAGATCAAATGGGAAGTATTGATAGTGTTGTTATAATATTGATTGCTTGTGCTGGAGCATTAGCGTTTATAGTATTGTATAATCTAACAAATATTAATATTCAAGAACGTAAAAGTGAAATAGCTACAGTTAAGGTACTTGGCTTTTATCCAAAAGAGGTTTATGATTATGTATTTAGAGAAAATCGTATTTTAGGATTAATTGGGGCTATGGTTGGACTTGTCCTTGGTAAAATTCTTCATATGTTTATTATTAGAACTGTTGAAGTGGAAATTGCAATGTTTGTAAGAAATGTTAATATATTAAGTTATGTTTATGCTGTTTTGATTACTTTATTTTTTACATCTCTTATTAATTTTGTAATGCGTAAAGTATTAGATAAAATTGATATGGTTGAGTCGTTAAAGAGTGTGGAATAGTTAAATTTTATTTATGAATATAGGAATATATTTTTAGGAGTTAATAAAATATTAAAGAAATATTAAAAAAAACTAAAAAAAACATTTTGCTATAACGTAAGCCAGGCTTACGTTATAGCAAATGATAAAAATGTAAAAAGCTTTCAAAGGGTGGAATTTTAATTAGAATAGTAATATAATAATAGATGGATATATTATTGAAAGGAGGTAACGAATGGATATAAATATTAAGACAAAGTTTAATGATTTGTTTGATGAGTATATTGTTAACCGTAAAGCTATGTTTATTCCAATTGTAGCTGTAGCAAGTTTTATGTTTGTTGGTTATGCTGCAACTGATAAAGAAAAGCCCGATATTAAATCTAATCAAATTGAGGTCCCGTATGGAGAAAAATTAGATTTAAATAGTATTAACATTACTGACAATAAAGATAGCCGTGATTTAATTCGCGTTGATGCAGACACTGATACATTAAATGTAAACCAATTAGGAACATATGATGTTGAAGTAACTGCTATTGATCAAGGTTCGAATGAAGCAAGAAAAACTATTGAAGTAGTTGTTGTGGATAATAAAGAACCTGAATTTGAAATGTTAGGAACTAATGGTGGTTATACTGTAGAGGTTCCGGTAAAAGGTAGTACAGATTTTTCAAGTTATATAAAAGCTTCTGATAATGTAGATGGTGATGTAACACCATTTATTGAAGCAAGTGCATCATTAAATACTGATGTACCAAGTTTTCAGGATATTACTTTAACAGTAAGTGATAGTTCTGGAAATGAAAAAAGTGAAACTTTTACATTTGCAGTAAGTGATTTAGAAGCTCCTGTAATTAATTTTTTACAAGGAGAAACGGTAACTGTTGATTATGGTAGTACTTTTGATATAAATAACTATATAAAAGTTGTTGATAATCTTGATGGAGAAATGATGCCTAGTGTTGAAGGAAGTATCGATACTTTAAAATTAGATGAAGTTCAACCTTTAAAATTATCAGTTAAAGATAGTTCTGGTAATATTGTTGAAGGTACATTAAATGTTGTTGTAAAAGATTTATCAGCACCAGTAATTACATTAAAAGAATCAAGTATTACTATCAGTGCTGGTGACAGTGTTGATTTTAGTTCTTATATTGTTTCAGCAATCGATAATAAAGATGGTGATGTAAGAGCAAAAGTATCAATTGATGCACCAGATACAAGTAAAGCAGGAAATAAAACGGCTACATACACTGTAATTGATGAAGCAGGTAATAGAGCAAGTGCTTCATTAAGTGTTAAAATTAATAAAGTATATAGTGTTGAAGCTGGAAGTAATCCATATGCAAATACAATTTTATCAGCAGCATATTCTAAATTAGGAACACCATATAAATGGGGCGCTGAAGGGCCTAATGCTTTTGACTGTTCAGGATTTGTAAAATGGTGTTATGCAAAAGCTGGAATTTCTTTACCACATTCATCATCAGGACAGAAAAATGCAGGTACACAAATTAGTGTCTCTGCTGCTCAACCTGGAGATATTTTGTGGAAATCGGGACATGTAGGAATATATATTGGTGGCGGTAAATATATCCATGCACCAAATACTGGAGATGTTGTTAAAATTTCATCGGTTTCTGGTTCGGGATTTGTTTGCGCAGTAAGAGTTAAATAACAATTGAATATATTTAAATGGAATCTTATAATAGATTCTTAGGTAATTAAAAAAATATAAAGCAGAAATTTAGGGATTGATTAAAATTTCTGCTTTATTTTTTTATATGATAAAAAGATATTGATATTTTTTGATATTAACATCGACCATGTGTAGAGTCTATTTAGTCAGATATGCTTTTTATTTTTGTGTTTTTTTATAATCATGTTTATGAGCAATCTAATTATTATATTTCTTTACTTATTTGTTAATCATATCATCGATTAAATTATATTTTGTAGCTAATGGATTGGCTAAATCTTTATATTCATTGACTATATAAAATGCCGTTTCTATAGATTTGTGAAATTTTAATTATTTCCTTTGTCTATTTTAGTGGAATTATATTAAAACGGTGATTTTCAATAAACTATGATTTTTTACTAGTATCGATAAGATAACTATGATATTCGATTTCTCCATTTAATACTTGATTATAAAATTTTTGTTTTTTATCAATATATTTTAAACTTTCTTGAATTTCTTCTAACTTTTTAACTAGATTATATTTTTGTTCCTCCAACATTTCCTGTCTTTCAGGAATTGTCTGTTCACCTTGTAAACACAATTTTAAATATGCTTGCATTTCTTTGATTGACATACCACAATTTTTTAAACATGATAAACTTTTGATCCAATTAATGTTATTTTCATCAAAAACGCGGTGATTATTTTTATCGCGTTTAACATTAGGGATTAAACCAACATTACAATAATATTTAACTGTTTCATAAGTCATATTAACCATTTCACAAGTTTCTTTCATCGTATACATAAAAACCTCCTTAAATCAGCAAAAAACTCTTGACCGGTTGTTACAGCCGATTGTTACAATCAAATTGTAACAAGGAAATTATTAAAAATCAAGGAGAACAAGTTTACTATGATATTTTATTTTACCGGAACTGGAAATTGTTTATATGTTGTTAAAAAAATGGAAACTCATCCAAT
>CAUERX010000047.1 GCA_959020415.1 uncultured bacterium
AGCTAATGCAGCTGGAGGAAATAGTTGTTCAAAGACATTTAAACGTGATGCAACTAAGCCTTCAATGAGTAATATAGTTAATAGCAGTGGAGGAAATTGGACAAATCAAAATGTTATAATTTCAGCAAATGCAAGTGATGGAACTTCAGGAATGAATAATATAAAATATAGTTATTCGTCCAATGGTTCTGGTACTGCTAACGATTGGGATGCAGGATCTTCAGCTACGTATGTCAAAGGAACATGGTCAGCGAATCGAAATGATACAGTTTATCTTGTAGCTACTGATAATGCTGGAAATCAAAGTATTTATAATGCGGGTGCTGTAAAAATTGATAAGACACAACCAAACGCGCCTTATGTCGGTTCACTTTGGCTTGGTGGAAGCTTAACTGTTAATAGTAATAGTTGTAATAATGTTGGCGGAGGTCAGGGAGATGCCTCTTGCGATGTATATATTTCCACAGGTCGTTATAGTACGTGGTGGTTTGATAGCTCATATTCTCATTCTGATGCTGGAGGAAGCGGAATAAATTATAATCAGAATTATTGGACACATGATGGTAGTAGTTCAGACTATTATCCGAATTGGTCTACTAGTTGCTGTGGGAACTGGGCTGCGGATAGTGGGGGTTATAATTATGCAACATGGATTACCTGGGGATTAAGAAGTATTGATAATGCTGGGAATGTAGGGTATACAACAACTGTTAGATTTCATATAAGTTATTGGTAAAATATAATTTGCTAAAAAATCTAAAGGAGGGTATATGAATTTAAAAAAAATAGTAATATTTTTAGTCATTATTGTGTTAACGGGATGTGGAATATCTGAGCCTAAACAAACCGAAACTAAAACTCAAGAAAATAAAGAGAAGTCGGTAATTATAAATGATGGAAATATGGAAACTATTAACAGTAAAGGATTTAAAATAGATTTAAAGAGAAACGGAGATAATGCTATTATTGTTATTCAAAATGATAAGGCGAAAAAAGAGCAGGCATATCGAATAGATTTTACGATTCATCAAAAAGAAGGGAATTCTACAGTGCAAGAAGTTTATATACCTGCTAATATGCCTGAACCTTTGGAACTAAATACTAATTTAAAATCAAGTGATGTAACTAATATTGAATATAAAATAACTGAAACTGAGTCTATTTTAAAAGGCAATAATAAGAATTAAGTATCTTTAATATTAGTATGAAATATTTTGTATATAAACTAAAAATTTTTGTTGAAAAACTTCAAAAGAGTAGTATAGAACGAGTTAATAGTTATTTAGAAGAGACTTTTAAAACTGGACCTTGTTAATGATACTAATCTTTTAAGTATTGAATAATCAAATAAAAAGGTGTTACCCAACGGTAACATCTTTTTTGATATCCATTATTACTGGTAAAATAATTGGTTTTCTTCCAGTTTGGTTATTGATATAGCTAGATACATTATTGATTATTTCTGATTTAACTTCAGAGTAATTGACGCCAGTTTTTATTGTATTATTTATTGCATCTTTGCTTATTTTTTCCAGTTTTTTTAATAGTTCAATATTATCATTTACTAGAACAAAACCACGTGTAATAATATTTGGATTACTTAATAATTTATGATTTTTGGTATCGATGTTGGCAATGACAACAACAATACCGTCATTTGCCATTATTTTACGGTCTTTCATTACAGCGTTACTAACGTCTCCGATACGATTACCATCAACGTAGATATCACCAGCTTGGATTTTTCCACCTTGGTGAATAACACCGTCTTTAAGAATTAAAACATCACCGTTGCCTAAGATAAAAGTATTTTCTTTTGGCACACCACATTCGATAGCTAAATCAGCATGTGTTTTAAGCATACGATATTCACCATGAAATGGCATGAAGTATTTAGGCTTAGCTAGTCTGATCATAAGTTTTAATTCATCTTGGTTACCGTGTCCACTAGTGTGGATATCACTTAATGATGTGTTTGTATAGACGGTAACTCCTTTTAGATATAGTTTGTTAATTGTACGTGAAATGCTTAATGCGTTTCCTGGAATAGCTGACGAAGAGAATACAACTACATCATCAGGTCTTAGTTTAATTTGTCTAAATGTTCCATTTGCTATGCGGCTTAATGCGGCTAATGGTTCACCTTGGCTTCCAGTACATAGTAAGCAAATTTTATCAGATGGGTATTTACTTGCCTCTTCTTGAGTTATGAAAATATCTTTATGTTTGATATAGCCACCTTCTATTGAAATTTCAAGATTATTAACCATGCTTCGGCCAAATACGCAAATTTTACGATTGTGTCTTTTGCAAGTATCAACGATATGTTTTAAACGATAGATGTTAGAAGCAAATGTCGCGATAATAATACGACTATTGTGTTTATTAAATAACTCTTCTAGAGCTTCGTCAACTTTTGACTCACTTTTGCTCATACCTTCGCTTAAAGCGTTTGTACTATCACTCATTAAAAGAGCAACACCTTCTTCACCAATTTTTGCAATTTTGTGAAGATTAGCCATTGGGCCAATTGGTGTTAAGTCAAATTTAAAGTCACCTGTTGTAACAATGTTACCATTTGGAGTGTGAATACACATACCGTGAGAATCTGGAATAGAGTGGGTTGTTCTAAAGAACTCAATACTTAAATATTTATATTTGTAAATGTCTTTTTCTGTATATACATGTAAATTATTGTATTTTATTCCACGATCTTCTAGTTTTCTTCTAATAAGACCAACCGCTTGATTTGGAGCATAGATATTTGGAATATCTACCATTTGTAATAAAAATGGTATACCTCCTATATGATCCTCATGTCCGTGAGTAATGAAAAGCCCCTTTATTTTGCTTTCGTTTTGTTTTAAAAACGTATAGTCTGGAATGACATAGTCGATTCCCATTAATTCTCCCTCAGGGAAAATAGTACCCGCATCAGTAATAATTATTTCATCATTATGCATTACACAATACATATTTTTTCCGACTTCACCGAGTCCGCCTAAAGCGAATACTGCAGTTTCGTCTGGTTTTATAAAATTCATAAAAACTCCTTTCTTAAGATTAAAAAACTGACTTATAACATTATATACTGTTTTTTAAATTTTGGCAAGTTAGAAAGTTTAGCTATTGTTAAAGAGAGGGTAGTTAATTTTATTTCTCTATTTTAAATTCATCTTGAATATGGTATAAAAATTTGCTATAATGAAAATATAATAAAGGGACGGAGGACTAGCGATGAAAAAAATCATTAAAAATATTTCACCAAAACAATGGGCACTGGTTGTAGTAGTAGTTATTTTAATTATCGGAGCGATTGTTTTAGGTGTTATGAATTTAAATAAGGATGATGGTGTTAGTAAAGCTAATGATACTTTAGCGCCAGCTAAAGTTGGTAATTTGAAAATTGACCATATAGATATTGCTAAACAAGAAAAGAATTATGTTTATGAAGCTGATATTACTAATTCTAGTGATGGGGTAAATAAAATTGAATCAATAGATATTATTGTTAAAGATAAGGATGGAAAAGAAATAGTAACATTACTAGGATATATTGGTGATGGTATGAAAACTAATGAGACTAGGCGTATTCAGGCTTCGACAATGGTAAAACTTGATAAAAACGAAATTGGAAAAATCGAATATAAAGAACATAAATAAGAAAAGATAATTAATTTCTTATTTTTTTCATATACTTAAATTGACATAGATATTTATTTTGAGTATACTAATGGTGCTTGGAGGTAGTATATATGAGCAATAAACAAAATTATTCTGGTAACTTATCGGTTAGTAAAATGTCTAAGGAAGATAAAGAAAGTGAACCCGCATCCTTAGTAGGAATTGAGGCCCATAAGGTAATATATAAAGATTTTTATGACTATGTTAGAAAGCATGAAAAAAAATATAGTAAACCGCGAAACTTGATAAGAGTAGGAGCTGTGATAGCTTTAGTTAGCGGAGCTGCTTTTGCTGCGTATACAAGTAGCGCTGATACTTTAGTTTTTTCTGGGGGAACTTTGTTAATTAGTTCTTATTTATATGGTTTACATGTTAAAAGCGATTATAATATGGCTGATAATTGTCGACAAGTAATAAATCATCATAATTTAGTTATTGATTATTTAAATGACAAAGAGATGACAATAGAAGATGATGTGAAGTTACGTCATAATGAAGCATTTCCAATAGATATATTAGAAGAAGTAGATAATAGAGCTCTTACTTCTTATGTGAATGGCGAATTAGAAAGACAAAAAAGAAATAGAGAGGCTGGAAATAAGCCTGCGATTATTGATAAGACGCCGAGAGCTAATCGAGAAGGTAAACAAATAATATATTCAACTCACTATAATTAGTAGTTTTAAATTTTTAGTTAAGCTTTAGTTAGAATAATAACTAAAGTTTTTTTGTGAATTTAAGTTGAAAATATTGA
>CAUERX010000048.1 GCA_959020415.1 uncultured bacterium
AACAAATTGGTCTTTAAATGAATCATTAAAAAAAGAGCACTTTCGTGCTCTTTGAACAACAATTCTGTTAGACTATTAGAGCAAAAGAAACTGCTCAATTAAAATAACATGTTAGCCATACAAATATGCAAAAGTTCATCAAAATCTTATTTTACTACTTATTATGAGATAACTTTTTTTGTGAATTTCCAATTTTTAAATACCACCCAATTAAATATCCTACAATATATAATAAAATATCATTTATATCAAAATAACCTGCAAATGTGACTAAATGAAATATTTCCTTACAAATACTTAATAATAATAAAGCACATATACCTTGTTTAAAAGTAACTTCTTTTTTCATTATCATTCCAAAAGGTACAAATAAAAGTAATTTCAAAGCAACATTTTTTACAATAATATCTAAATTAATATCATAATTAAAATTAAATGGAATTAAGTTAGTATTTTGAGCTATCTTGTCAAAGAATGGTAAAGAACCATTTATATCACTTACATTTCTTCCTAGAATATAAGGATATGCAAATAATAACACTATATATAGCAATATAATGATACGTATAATTTTTTTGTTTTTCATATAAATTCTCTCCTTTTATATTGCCTGGCCAGCTACTTACATTTTATGTATAGAATATTAAAAAATAAACATTTAAGGAATGAATGGTCTTAAATACTCATGGATGGTATTTTTTCATTCATTTAAATCATATATAATTAAATTGTAAAGTGAGGTGGTTATATGAAAGTTGCAATATTGGATGATAATATTTCATTTTGTAAAAGTTTAGAAAATTATTTGTCTAAATATCATTTTGATATTTCAATATACACAAATTATAACGATTTAAAAAATCATATAGATTCCTTTGAACTTTTATTTTTGGATATAGAAATGCCGAATATTAGCGGTATTGATATCGCCCAATCTTTATCATATAAACACCTTGATATCATTTTTATTTCAAGTCATGATGAAATGATCAAAAAATGTTTTAATAGAAATGTTGTTGGTTTCGTTGAAAAAAGCCATTTAGAAGAAATTGACGATATCATTTGTAGAATAATAAAAAAAGAACATCTAACAATTATAAAAGATGGTAAAGAATTTGATATATATTTTAATCAGATTGCTTATATTGAATATAGTTTACGTGATACCACTATTTATCTCAATAACAATTCTAAAATTAAGCTTTCTGAAAAATCCTTATCTTTTTTATCAAAAGAATTAGACGAACGTTTCTATCAAATCAATCGTAATATTATTATTAATTTAGACATGGAACCTATTTATAACAAAGGAACTGTTAAAATAAGCCACAATGAATTTCAAGTAAGTAGAAGAAATCAAAAAGATTTGAAAATTAAAATGTTAGAAAGGAGTATTTACAATGCTAGAAATATATAATTATGTTATTGGTATTCTTATAGGAATCTTATTTTCTTTCAGTAATCATAATGAATCAAAAATAATTATTATAAAAAACTGTTTAATAACAACTGTTATTTATGCTATTTCTATGAGTTTTATTAATGATTATTTTCTTTTAAGCTCTCTTCTAAAACTCATCTATTTTACTATATGTTTTATGTTGATTAGAAAATTGAATTTTTTTCAATCGTATTATAATTCTTTAATTATTGTATTATTTTATCTGCTAAGTTATGTTTTTCTTATTTTTATGCTTGAAAATTCAACTCAGTTTTCAATTTTTTATTCAGCAAACATTGACTGCATTGCAATTTTTATGAGTTTAATGGCTTTCTATTATTTAAACGAATTATCATTCTTAAATAATTCTGTGCAATTTAATATTTATGATCTTGTTCTTATAATACTGATTAATATCATACTTTTTATATTCATGTTCATTTTATCCTATAATTTCTTTATTAATAACTTAAATTATTATTTGGGTTTACTCATTTTAGGATTTCTTCTTTTATCAATAATTATAGTAGTTTCTCTTAATTACTGTTACATTCTTAAAAGAAAAGAAGATATCAATATATCTATGTATAAAGCTCAACAACTTGATAAAGCTTATTATCAAGGGCTTGAAATAGAAAATGAAGATTTAAGAAAATTAAAACATGATTATAAAAACCATTTACTTAATCTTAAGCAACTTATCGCATATCAAAATACAGAAGCTTCTTTACAATATATTAATAAATTAATAAATACAAACGTTACATCAAAAATGAATCGCTTCTGCAATATTTCTTATATTGATAGCTATCTTAACTCAATCATAGAATCTAATAATAATATCAACTTTGATATTCATTCAACAGACTTATCACAACTAAGCAACATGGGCTTTGATATTTTAATTATTCTAATGAATTTAATAGATAATGCTTTAGAAAATACATCTAACAATACAATAAATGTTGATATTGTATATAATCATGACATAATTATTAAAATTTGTAATCATTCAATAAAAAATCCCATCAAATCACACTTTAAATCTTCCAAGGGTGAAAATCATGGATTAGGTTTGAAAATAGTTAATGATATTGTAATGAAATATAACGGTGAAGCATACGACAATTATGAAAAAACACTCTACTCTAAATATATAATTTTAAAAACAGGAGCTAAAACAAATGAAGAAATCAACATATAAATATCTTTTAACAATATATCTCATATTAATGATATTCATTTCATATATAAATCAAGGTATTAACAATATAGGTGGACTTTCGTATTTTGAAGCTATTTGTCATTCAACAAATTTAGTACCACTACATAGCATTTCAATAAAACAATGTATTATTTCTTTTGTTCAATTTATGCCATTAGGATATCTTCTTCCAAGAGTTTTCTCTAAATTAAACTCAAACAAGAACTTTATCATATCATCATTCATAATTATAATTATATTCAAATTAGTAAAATTACTTACATTAACAGGATATTTTGATATTTCAAGCATTCTTTTAGGATTTGTGGGTTCATTTATAATTTATCGTATTTTGAAATAAATCTATAAAAAATAAAATGCAACTTTAATTTTGTAAAAAATGTGATATACTATAGACGTAGTCATAGGACTAGCATTAATAGACTAAAGAAAAAGGAAGAACGGCAATTCTTCCTTTTTCACTATTTTGGATACTAGCATCAATAGACTTAAGCAGTTAAAACTACTTCAATATAAAAGCGGTAATAACAAGAATTAAATAAAGAATAATTAAATATTCCATTTAATCCTCTCTTAAAGTCACATCAATGCTAGTCTCCTAGTATGATGTTTAAACATGCTAGATCCTCCATAGGCACATAAGTGCTTAAAGATTATATCATAATAAAAGCCATAATACGATAAAATATGACAATAATAAATTTATAACAGGCTATTATTTCTTAAACTCCATACCCATAAATAGATTTACTATTTAAATTATAATTTTTTCTCTAACCTCATCTTTGCTATTACCTTCTATAGTGAATACTTTTCCATTTTCAACTTTTTCAACAATACCTACATGATCTGTATGCCCATCCCGTTGCCAATCAAAAAATATGATATTTCCTGTCATTGGTACATAAGATTTATCTTTCCATCTGTTATTTTTCTTATACCAATTTTCTCCATCTGTACATAGAGAAAACTTTGGTACTGAGCTATCATCTAACATTCCACTTTCATTTGCACACCATGATACAAAAATGGCACACCAATTTACTTTTTTATTAAATCCATACCATATCCAATATTTACTTCCACTTGTTGTTCCGACTTGTGACTTTGCAACTTCTACTATATTGTTATTTCCAATATGATAATACCTTAAAACATGTACAACGTAATCAGGATCACCATAAACATTTGTTTTTAATTTTGCCTTCATTTCATCAGAAAACACCTTTGCATTTGCTCTAGTATATCCCCCAAAATGTTCATTTGCCCAACTTATATATCCGTTTCCATAATTATACCCTTGAAGGGCTAATGATATATGCTCGGTATCTCCACTTGAAGCTACTTTTGAATCATTTAAGCAACTAGCTAAATGTTGTATTCCTACCTTAATGGAATAATC
>CAUERX010000049.1 GCA_959020415.1 uncultured bacterium
TTCAATAACATTTGATAATTCTTTTTTATCTACTATTACAGGAGCATCAATTAATACTTTAATAGCCTTATCTAAATCATCATAAGCCTTATCAACTTGTTCTTGAGTAGCATTACTATCTTCATTAACAATGATTGCTTCTAATAAAGCTTTTTCAAATCTTGACCATGATTCAATAGAATAGTTATTATTTTCTATTTCTTTTGCATCATTAATCTTATTTGTTAGTTTTTCTTTGTTTGAGGTAACTGTATCTCTTAATGCATTGATTGCATTACGTAAATTATTAGTTTCTTCAGTTACATCAACTTTTCCTTCAACATAAGATTTTTGAGCAACAATTAATGCATCAATCATTTCATTTACTGAGCCACTAGATTTACCAGTAATATTTAATGTTTCAGCTTCTAAAATCATATCTTTTAAAGTTGAATCTTCAGGTATTTCTTCTAATTCAAACTTAACTTCTGCAATTTGATACCAGTTCCCTTTACCTTCAGTAAGAACAATTCTAACATATTTAGTCAATGTCTTATCAAAAGTAATAGTTTTTTCAAATGCTGAATTATCTAACGTTCCTACTGTTGTCCAATTTTTTCCATCAGTGGAGATTTGCACATCAGCACCATCAATTATATCTTTACCAGCATTGCTTGGTTGAATGATTTGGATAGAACTAATATTTATTGGACGAGTAAATGTGAATTTAACTTCTTTACCAATTTCTTGGTTGCTATTAAACCAACATTTAGTATTAATATTACCATCAATCATATTATTGTAGTTATTAGATTGATAATAAGTATCAGTTGCTGAAATAGTTGGAACTTTAGCATTAGGTTTAACTAATGATTGCTTAGCTGTTTGAATTGCATTATAAGCTTCTTTAGCTTTTTCAACAGTTAATCCTTCACTATTAAGTAATGTTTTTCCTGTAGTTACAGCATTTTTATAAGCTTGATATCCACTTGAATAGTCACTTTCATTTAATGGATATGTAACTTCAACATATAATGAATAATATTCCAATTTTACAGCTTTATTTTTAGCATCTTGTAATGCTCTTAATGCGTTATTAACAGCTAATTGTCCACTTGTTTCGTCAAAATATATTTCTTTTGCCATTGTTAATGCTTTATTATAATCAGCTACAGTTTCATTAATATATTCACTTACTGCTAATGGTTCAAATATTTCTTTTTTTAAATCAGTTTTATCACAATGTAATTGATATTTTAAAGTAATTGTCATATTACCGTTATATTTACCATCTAATGGTAAATCTGATTCAATAAAACTATATCCAAATAATTCTTTTGCTTCAAAATGATAATCACTATCATTTAGACCATAGAATACATCATCTGCAGCAATAGTCTTACCAAAATTATCAATATATTTGATAGTAACTGTTGCTGTATCTTCACCCTGGAACACTTCACCCGGAGCAGGTAAAGCCTCATTGAAGCCTGGAGTTCTTCCCAATTTATCAACAGCAGCTTTAAAAACATCATAGTCTGGTTGATTATCGTTCGCGTTCCACATCTTATAAGCTGTTGCACGTGTGCGATGATAGATTTTATCTTCTACGCTTTGTTCGCTTTCATAATTTGGATCATCACACCAAACTGCGTAAGAACCACCCATTACATATTCTGGATAAGGTTCTTCAAAAGTTTGTGCTGTTCCGGATAAGTTAGAGAATTTACCAGGATGCCATTCATTATAAATACGATCACCTTCTGGTACTGCATTAGTTTGCCACCACCAAGAAAGTACATAGTACATATAAACATCAGAATAGTTGATTACTTTGTTACCATTAGCAACAAAATCCGCTACCGATGCACAGTTTTCAGGAGCTGCCCAGTAACAAACTTCAATGTCACTATCCAATGTATAACCCTCATAATCACCAAATAATAAACCATCATTCCATGCTCTTGGAGTCATTCCGTTATCTTTAACTATCTTAGAAATATCATTAAAATATGTCATAATTTGTCCGTATTGTTCATTACTAAAACTAGAGAATTTAGCTAAGAACTCATCACCGCCAATATTAAAATGTTTACATCCCGCATCACCAAAGAATTCAATAAATTCAGTCATTAAATTTACTAAGAATTCTCTAGCTTCAGGATTTGTAAAGATATTAAAGCATTGATTTCGTCGAGCATCGGTTGGGAATAGTTCTCTACAACTGTAATCAGTTGGCAGATATTGTAAAACTGCTCCCGAGTGACCTGGAGAATCTAAAGAAGGCACGATTTCAATATGATAATCATTAGCAACTTGAATAATATCTAAAATATCTTGTTTACTTAATACATCATCATATTTATATTTAAATCCTTCGATTGCATCTAGAGTATCACTTTGAATTCTAAATCCTTCATTTTCAGAAAAATGAAGTTGAACCGCATTATATTTTTGCCAAGATAAATCTTTGATTTGACGAATTATCCATTCTTTAGAGAATGGTTTACGAGCAATGTCTAAATGCATTGAACGTAATTCAACATCTGGATAATCAATAACAGTTCCTTTCTCTAATATTTTATCATTAATCTTTAACATTTGAATTACTGACATTAAACCATAATAAATACCAATTTCATCTTTAGCGGTTACTGTGATTTTATCAGTAATATCTAATTTGTAGCTTTCAGCTTTTCCTTCTAATTCAGCCACATCCTCCATTCTAACAACAATATCATTAACTACTGCATTTTCTTCTTTACCGAATACTATTATTGGGGCTTTGGATAAAACTCCAGCGGCTTCAAAATTTGAACTAGTTAATTTTAAATCTTTTAATAAAATAGTATTATTTAATGTTTTTTCATTTGCTACTACAAAAATTCGACTATTTTCAGCAAGAGTAAAATCTTGCCCCGCTTCTTTAGTATATTGTTGAACATTTGGATAAGTCATTAATGATGTTGTTGCAACATTGCCTTTAGCTAAAACTGCCTGAAAACCGACTGCTTGACAAATAATAGCAACTACCAAAAGTGCCGGTAAAACTACTTTAAGAAACTTATTCTTCGATACTTTTCCTTTCATTTTCTACTCACTTTAAATTAATAAATTAATACATATACTAGTTTTTATTAATGATGTAAATTAGGTATATAAAACCAAAAACCTTATCTAAAACTTTAATTTATGCTAATTATTATCAATTGTTTTATCAATAATAGAATATTAGTAAATTATTATAATAGAATAGTAATTCTGCTATATTTGTGAATGCCTATTTAAGCGAGTCATAAAACTATAAATAATACCCCTTAACATCAACATTAATCATTCACCAGTATTTTACGTATTATTTAAGTACTAATTTAACCCCTTTCCTAATTTTCTTTTTAAACTGCGAACATCCGTTTAAGCGCTTACATTTCTCGCTAAAAAAAGTGGTTAGGTTTAAATAAAATGACCGTATTTTTTTATAAAAACCTAACATCACATTCACTTCTATAAGAATCATATCATGATATAAATATATATTCAATAATATTTAACATATTATCCCGCTTTTTGTGATTTTTTTAACAATTAATAAAAAACATAACAAACTACTACAATTACAAAAATTTTTTTATCCATTAATAAACGCTTAAAAACTGTATTCATCCCAAAAATCCAGTTATCAATACAACTATAAAAGCCAAAAAAGTGAGATGAAACTGAACTCACCCCACTATATTTACGGTTTTATTTTATGTCATGATATTTGAAACTACTTTTCAAAATCTTGTGGTTTTA
>CAUERX010000050.1 GCA_959020415.1 uncultured bacterium
ACTCCAAACCACAATATTTTAATAAATCCGCTTCTTTTCCTTTCCACTTTTTTTCTTTTCTATTAGGATTTGATGGAAAATTATCTTTGACTGCTTCTAGTGCTTTTCTTATGTCTTCATCATCAGCATATGCGTATATAGAGGTTGTCATTATATTTGAATGCCCTAGAAAATCTTTTATATAGGACATAGGTACTCCATTTTTGTACATTGCCATAGCTATTGAATGTCTAAGCATATGTGCGTGTAAGTTGAGTGGAAAATCTGGCGTTTTTTCATGAATTTGTCTCGCATATTTTTTTAATATTGCATCAACTGTTCCTGGACACATTTTAGTTTTAAGATTTTGATGTTTTGTGTAAAACAAATATTCATCCGCTTTTGAATTATCATGAAACTGTTTCAAATAATTGTCAAGGTGAACAACAACTCCTTCTAGTATAGGGATTCTTCTGACTTTGTTGCCTTTACCTAAAACTCTAATCTCAATTCGATTATCAAACCTATATATATCATTTAATTTTAAATTTAATAGTTCATCTAAACGTATTCCAGTTTCATACAACATGATCATTAAAAATTGATTTCTTTTTCCTATTCTTAATTTTGTATCTGGCTCATTCAACAATAGCTTAACTTGATCTGTCGTCAAATACTCTAGCTTATTATTTTTTCCGCCTTTAAATCGGTGAATACTTTTAACTTTTACATAATAGTTGTATAATTCTATATCTTCTTCCGCACAATACTTTAAAAAAGACTTAAACGCAGATAATCTAAGATTAATTGTATTTATTGAACAGCCTTTCTCGTTCTTTAAGTAGGTTAGAAAACTATAAATATTATCTTTATTGAAATTATCAAAATTCATATTAACAAATTTAATATTAAGGATAGTATCAAAATAAATTCTTATTTGGTTAAATGCTTGTTTATACGCTTTTAATGTTTTTTCAGAGTAATGTCTTTTTGTGATTAAGTAAATTTTTAGATATTCACTTAGCCAATCATGAAATAAAATATTATTCTTTGTCATCATCGCTCACCTCAGGTAAAATTGTGTTATTCGTATCTGTCATCAAATTATTGAATGTCGAATAAAAGGCTGGAACTAATTGGATATAATAATCTGTATCTGCATAATGAGTATGGCCTAAATATCTGGAGAAAAAAGGATACATTTGATTAATATCAATGCCATCTTCAACCCATCTTGAAAGGCGTTCAGTAGCAAAAGTATGCCTAAAATCATGTATTCTTCTTTTATTACCAACCAGCGGTATATCTTTAAAAGCAATTACACTTATTTCACGAAACCAATTGTCAATCGTTGCCTTACCTATTTTTTTATCACCAGTGTTTGTGGGAAAAAAATACTTTCTTTCTGGCAATAGGAATGAAATTATCTGATTATATTCTTTAAGCATAGAAATCAACTCATCACTTAAGTAAACCTTTCGTTCTTTCCAACCTTTTGCCTCTTGAACTAGGAGATACCCATCATTAAAATTAACATCTTCTAATTCTAAATTGATGGCTTCTGAAAGTCGCATCCCACATAAATAATAAAGTCTGAAAATAACTGGAGCAACATATTTTTTATAAGGAGAACCCTTTGAATCGGATAAATTATCGACTATTTTAAAGAAAGAAATTAATTCTTCTTTAGTATAAATATGAGCCTTATATTTGATTTGTTTTTGTGGAATATGACCGGGAACCACAAAACAATCAATGCCTAGTCCTGATATATATTTTGAAAGTTGCCTTATAGGCGATATCCTTCGGAGTAAACTGTTTTGGTGTTCGTTAGGCTTATAGTTTACCCAAGCATTTATTATTTCTGGTGTAATGGTAGTTGCCTCTGGAAAGTTATCAACGAGCATTTTATCAAAACAGCTTAAAATCTGTGCAGATGAATTATAAGGATAGCCAGAATTGCGCTTTTGATTAATAAACGATTGTATTAATTGACTCATTTTAGAATGATATTGGTAGCTTCGAATTTTTACATCCATGATTTGATTCCAATCCATCTAGCGTCTAAGCAGCAACTTCTTAATTTTTCAGAATCCAGTGAGTAATAATATTTATCTGAATCTTTATTAACGTGACCTAGGCTATCCGTTATAATTTGATAAGGTACTTCCATGTCCAATAACCTTTTTACTAAAGAATACCTGAAGACATGTGTCCCTTTCCCCTTACCATTTAAAGGCGTAATATTTAACTTTTCAAAAATTCGTGAGCATAGATTATAGGCGCTCTTGATTTTGTGATAGGGTTTCTGCTTTCTTATGAAAATATAAGGTGTATTACATTCAGGGCGTTCGTTTTCCAAATAATTGAAAATAGCGTTTCCAACATCATCCAGCAAAGGAAGTGTGAGATAAACATTTGTTTTTGTCTGAGTAATTTTAATTTGATCTCGATACCAATCAATTTCATCAAATTTCAAATTACAAATATCAGAATCTCTTAAGCCGTATCTGATAGCTAGTAACATGATGGCTTGATCTCGATACGAAATCTTATCCAAATAGGCGATCAATTTCAATTCGTCATCTTTTGAAATTATTGAAGGATTGAAAGATTTTAGATATAGTGGTTTTTGTATCATAGCCGAAAAATTTTTAATCATGTATCCTTGATTATAAAGGTATAACAATATTTTTTTGACAATAGGATAGATGGTTTTAAGGGATGATTGGGTAAAATCTTTTATTACTTTTTCACATAACATTTCTATGTCATTTTCGGTTATTAATAATAAATCATCTGATTTCTTTACATTCAGATAGATCATCATTTTTTTGAAGACATAGTAATAGAGATTCACTGTATCTAATGCCATATTACTATTGTTCATAGATAACATATAATCCTGTATAATAATCTGTAAATCTTCATCCAATATAATTTTACTTGACTTAAATATGTGCCAATGATATGTACCGCTATTGGCTACTTCGATAAGAATATTTAAAGCTCTTTTTCGTATCTTATAAACCCATTTTTTCAATAAACCAGTATCAAACTTTAATTGGTTATCTTTTAAAAAACTGTTTAAAACTTCTTCATCATAAGTAAAATTCTTATGAGAAATTAACCATGAATAAATATAAAGATAAGCTTTTTTATACTGACCATATGTTGATTGGGTAGTATCTTCATTCTTAATATTATATAAAGTATAACTGATTAAATACAAATTATCTGCACTGTCGTCTAAAGGAAACGTAAAATTTTTAAAATAAGTGGTAACTTCTTCATATGTATAAAGATTTGGCAAATTTAATAAATATCCATCTTGATCAAGAGCGTTAGTAGAGGCAACTTCATCAACAAGTTTAACAACCCATTTTCGATTTAAAATGGCATCATAGCCATTAGAACCAGCTAAAATAAAATCATCATATAACTTTTGACAAGGCCTTGTAAATCCATTGCATGATCCAAATTTTAAAAAACTCTTCAAATACCAATGATGTCTCAAAATAGTCGTCTCACAAAGATTATTACTTTTTTGATTCAATTCAAAACAAGTTTTCATAATGTTCTCTAGTTCGTTCATTTATGTCATCCTTTCTGTTCATTTAGACAAGAATAACATAGCATAAGA
>CAUERX010000051.1 GCA_959020415.1 uncultured bacterium
AGACTGTTTAGAATCAAGTCGAAGAAAAAATAATATGAATATTTATATTGAAAATATCCTTTTGTTGTAAATATGGGATATTTTTATTTTTTTTTATAAAAAGATTAATTTTTTTTAAATAAAAATTTATTTTTTTAATTATTTAGTATAATATAGTAATAACGGAATATTTTTAAATTATATAAAAGCAGTATTACGATATATACTGTATCGTAAAATTATATTTAAATTTGGGATTTAATTTTATGATATGGAGGGAAAAATGAAAAATAGAATATTAAGTACAATGCAGCGTATTGGCAAAAGCTTTATGTTACCTATTGCAATATTGCCAATTGCGGGATTGTTGCAAGGAATTGCAATAGCATTGACTAATCAGTCAATGATTGAAGCATATCAGCTTGAATCGGTTTTGGGAGAGGGGACATTGATTTATTCTTTTATGCTTATTTTAAAAAATGTTGCAAGTGCAATATTTGATGATTTGCCATTAATTTTTGCTGCTGGTGTTTCTTTGGGAATGGCAAAAAAAGAAAAAGGAGTTGCAGTGTTATCAGCAGTCATTGCTTTTTTTGTTATGCATACAACAATAAATTCAATGTTGATGATTGATGGGCAGTTATTATCTGATGGAACAGTATCTAGTGATGTTATTCAAGGTACAATAACTTCAATGTGTGGCATTCAAACTTTAGAAATGGGCGCCTTTGGAGGAATTTTAGTAGGCTTAGGAGTCTCTTTTTTACATAATCGTTATTATAAAATTGAATTTCCTGATGTTTTTTCTTTTTTTGGAGGAACACGGTTTGTACCAATTATTTCCACATTAGTATTTATTATAGTTGGTATAATAATGTTCTATATTTGGCCAATTATCCAAAATAGTATATATTCATTAGGTCATTTTATTACGGGAACTGGATATATTGGAACATTTATCTTTGGGATTATTAAACGTTGTTTGGTTCCTTTTGGACTTCATCATTTATTTTATTTACCATTTTGGCAAACTGCAGTGGGTGGTACTATGGTTGTAGATGGGACGATAGTACAAGGAGCACAAAATATATTTTTTGCACAAATGACTGATCCTAATTTAGTTCATTATAGTGTTGAGGCAACAAGATATTTTACTGGTGAATTTATTTTTATGATTTTTGGGTTACCGGGAGCGGCTTTGGCTATGTATCAGTGTGCTGATTCTAAAAATAAAAAAGCATGTGGAGGCTTGTTGTTATCGGCAGCCTTAACTAGCATGTTTACTGGTATTACGGAGCCAATTGAATTTTCGTTTATATTTGTTGCTCCAATTTTATTTGGAGTTCAAGTTTTATTAGCAGGTAGTGCATATATGGTTGCACATATTTTAAATATTACAGTTGGGCTAACATTTTCTGGTGGTTTAATTGACTTTATTATGTTTGGTGTTCTACAAGGACAAAGTAAGACTAATTGGATGATGATCATCCCTGTAGGTATTGTTTATTTTTTATTGTATTATATAATATTTAAGTATTTAATTATAAAATATAATCTTAAAACGCTTGGACGAGACGGTTATCAAGAGATTACAGTTTTTAAAAATTCAGAAAAATCTAAAGATGAAAATAATCCAATTGATTTACAATCAGTTTATGTAATTAAAGGATTAGGCGGACGTAGTAATTTTAAAGAACTTGATTGTTGTGTAACGAGATTACGTGCAACAATTTTAGATATGAATAAGATTGATGAGGGGTTATTGAAACAATCTGGTGCTGCTGGTGTTGTTTGTAGTGGGGAAGTTATTCAAGTTATATATGGACCACGTGCTTCGATTATTAAAGCTAAATTAGAGGAATATTTAGAAAATAATCGAGATGATGATATTGAAAGTAGTATAGTTGATAATAATATTTATGAACTTAATAGTATTGTTAATGGCGTGGTTAAAGAATTGAGTGATTCCAAAGATGAGATGGTGGCTAAAAAATTATTGGGTGATGGATTAATAATATTACCAGAAGATAATATTATTAGATCTCCATGTAAGGGTAAAATAACAATGATTTTTCCAACTAAACATGCCATTGGGATTACACTTGAAAATAACTTGGAATTATTGATCCATTTTGGTATTAATACAGTTGCTTTAAATGGAAAAGGATTTGAACTTTTTGTTGAAAATAATCAGGATGTTATGCCTGGAGATATATTATGGAAAGTTGATCTTGACTATATTAAAGCTAATGCTGTAAGTGAAGAAATTATGATTATTGTTATAAACGTATCAAAAGATACGGAATTTGTGAAATTATATGGGTATAAAGAGCAAGGTGAATTGATTGGATTTATTAAAAAGGAGGAACGTTGACAATGTATGAGATTGTAAAAGTATTGAATAACAACACGCTTTTAGCTTTAAAAGATAATCAGGAAGTTATTTTTTTAGGTAAAGGAATAGGATTTAAAAAGAAGGTTGGAGAGTTATTTCAACCAGATGAGCAATGTCAAGAATATGCATTGGTAAAAAAAGGGAATGGAAAAAGAAATATAGAAAAAGATATTGTTAGTATAAATCCTATCTTTATCGAAATAGCTTCAGAGATTATTCGTTTAGCTAAAATACAATTTGATCATGTTGACGAAAAAATATTATTACCATTGGTTGACCATATCGAATTTGCAATTTCAAGGTTAGAAAATAAAATGGAAATAAATAATCCCTTTACTAAAGATATAGAATTACTTTTCCCAGAAGAATATAAGATAGCTTTAAAAGGGCGAGAAATCATTGAAAAATATACTCAGTATAAAATTCCTGATAATGAGGTTGGATACATTACATTACATGTTCATTCAGCAATAAGTACAAGTAAAACAACTGAATCAATTAAAGTAATGGAAGTTATTCGTGAAAATATTGATCAGTTAAGAAAAGATTTAAGAATTACTATTGATGAAAATTCAATTTCTTATACACGTTTAATGAATCATCTTAAATATTTATTATTAAGATTAGATACTAAAGAAAAATTACAAATGGATATTAGTGATTTTACAAAAACTAAATTTCCATTTGCATATGAACAAGCAACAAATATGTGCCAACAGTTATCAAAAGTATTAGATAAAGAAATTCCAGAAACAGAGATAGGTTATTTAGCTTTACACTTGGAACGTATTTTATCATTGGAGTTAAAATAAGAGTGTCTAATTAATAAATTGTTATTTTGTGGAATAAAATTTAAAATTTACTTGAAAAAACAAGATATTAATGTTATCATAC
>CAUERX010000052.1 GCA_959020415.1 uncultured bacterium
TAATAAAGGATTATAGTATTAAAGGATATGCCTTTGGGGATGCTTTAAATAATAATGATAACTATAAAATAATTCAGACAGGACCTGAATTATTTCAGTTTTTTTATAATTTTGTTGATGATGATTTAATTGATGATTTTATTGAGAATAGTAAATTATATCAGTTTGATTATTTATTACCGTTTAATCAAATATGGTTTGAAAACTATGAAGAATTAAATGATCAAGAAAAACAGTACCATTTAGTTGTTAAAGTATTACAAAGATTATATGCCCATAAATATGAAAATATGATTTTTGATGATGATAACCCTGTCATGGGGATTAAAAATAATCAAACAATTAAGGAGAATAGTTTAATCTCTAAAATAGAAGTTAATTAATTACGAATATTAAAGAGGCTGTAACGTTTAATGGTTAAACCATATGCGTTTCAGCCTCTTTTTGTTGTGTGATACACATTGGGCTTACCACTATTCAATTAATTTAGTAATTAATAATATTCCAACTGGATATACACATAACATCATTAACTTATCAGATAGTGAAGATCTAGTAACGCTAATGTGGGCAAATGAATCATTTGATCCTGATCATCCTGATACTTATTATGAAGAAGTAAATAAAAATGATAAATAATTTTGTATTAAACTTTGAAATATATGATTTGATAACAATTATTTATGTAGTAGCGGGAATTGCTTCATTATGTGGGTAAGTATAGGTAATAATTAATTTATTATCTTTAGCCACAAAAGATTATTTAGTGCCTAAAAAAAGCCATTAGGAATTAGAAAAGTATATTTAATTTTAAATGAAGTAATATTAAACTATGCATATAAATTAATAAAATTAGAAAAGTTAAATGATGCAGTAAAAAAAGAGAAGATGTTATTACTACATATATTTATGAAGACTGATGAAATCATAATTATTTAATCATTAAAATAAGTAAAAATATATTTTAATAAGTATATGATACTGAAGGGTGGTTTTAATCTTGTTATATTGTAAAAATAGACCAATTTAGGTATTATATATTTAAGGATGTGATAGTTATGATTATGGAAATATATCTAAATGAAAACAAGGCAAAAGACAATAATATTGATATAGAATCTTGTTATAAAAAAATTGATAATTACTTTTTAACAAGGGGAGTTGTTAAGGTTGCTAAAGGTATCTATAAAGGAGTCAAAGAAGATTTTACAACCTTTGCAGTTGCTCAAGGACAATTGCCAGATACTAACTGGTTTTTAAAAATTGTTGATGAGTGGTATATTAGTTATTTTGGAGATGGACCAGATAGTCCAGAATATCGACAAGATGCATTAGAATCATATTATCGTCTTAAAGAGATACATGATGATTATGTTAGAAACCAAAAAAGCTCTTAACTTCGATATAAGCGATAGTCTTTTAAAACAGTACTACCCTTCAAAAAGTTATAAAAACGGTTGGAAAGATATTAATAAATATCTAGTCCATTATGGTTTTTTACATAGACAGTATTCAGGCTATGTATCTAAAGATGTTATTTTGATTATTCGCATGTAAAAGCACTGGTAGTCGCAGACATCTGCACCACCTCAATCGCATAAAGTGCACCACTTATATTTATACACAATTATAGTCAATCATGTCCAAACATGATTGACCTTTTTAAAAAATTATTTTTTGATTCTAAAGTTTTCATTACCCATATACACATCTATTCTATTATGAATGATTCTATCAAGCAATGCTTCTGTTAATGTCGATTTATGCAATTTATCATACCAGTCTCCTGATGGATACTGACTGCAGAAAATTGTTGAACATTTATCATGTCTTATCTCCATAAGCTCAGATATAAACTGTTTTTCTTTATCAGTCATTTCATACATTAACCATTCATCTAATACAAGCAGATCGTATTTTGCGTATTTCTTAACTACTTGTGATAGACTTTTACCCATATTCCTCAGTTCATTATACTTTTCTAATAGCTCAGGCATTCTAATGTAAAATATTTTATATTTTTGTTTTGCCGCTTCATTTGCTAATGCACATGAGAGCCATGTTTTCCCTGTACCACATGGTCCATGAATAATGATGTTGGTTTTTAATGTAATATAATTACATGTAGCCAGTGAGCTAATCAGCTGATGTGTAATGCTTCGATTGTCAGTATAGTGAATATCTCTTAGATCTGCATCTACATAGCGTAATTTAGCCGATTTCTTTAATCTTCTTACCGTTTCGTTATATCTTTGCTGATAAACAAAGTCGATGACCATATTTATTTTTTCATCAAATGTCAAAGTAATATAAGCAGGATTTGTTTCAATCAATTTAATGGCATCTACAACATCTATAATCCCAATTTCTGATGCTTTTCTTACAGTTTCATTATCTATCATTTTGATTTGCCTCCGTAGAACTCTGCACCTCTCAGGTGTCCTGTCGTTTTTCTTTCTTCAGATGCATTTCCTTGTTTTCCTAGTTTATCTTGATTGTTAGATAGAATGGCATTAAGATGTTTATATCTAGGTGATGGATATTTACTTAAAGCTATCTGGCAGGATAATTCAAGTCTTTCATTTGAATATTTATCACTTAGATGTAATACACTCATTGCAGGGTTATAACCCTGTTCCTTAACTTTACATCTTTCAAATATAATCTCTACAACCTTTCTTGTGTAGGGTCCGATTTTGCTCGCCCATTTTTTTATACGCACATCATCCCACTCACTTACTTTCACTGATTCAGGCATATCCTGTTCATAGGTAGAATATTTATTCTTTATATAGGCAGGAAACAGCTTGTGGATGTTGATTCGCTTGTTTTGATAATAAATAGTCAATGTTGTTTCTGACACTTTTAGATCAACGGATTTGCCTACATATTCATAAGGAACTGAATACCAGTTTTTTTGATAGGTGATATGGCAATTGACTTGTACTTTTCTGGAATAAAACCAATGACATACTTCAAAAGGTATTTCAGGAAGTGGTTTAAGTGCCTGCTTTTCAACAGTTTCAAATATTTCTTTTCTGCTTCCATCTCTTTTCTGGAATGGAGTAGTATTAAACTCATCAAGCTTTTCTCTTACTGCTTGATAAAGTTCTTCGAATGAATGAAACTCTACATTTCTTAATGA
>CAUERX010000053.1 GCA_959020415.1 uncultured bacterium
GTCCATGTTAGTACTTTGCTGTCTGTTGTATCACTTGGATTGATCGTTGCTTTTAAATTAGTAGATTGATTTAAATTTAGAGTTAATAATGATCTATCTAATGAAACTCTTGTTATTGGAATATTAGAATTGATGACATTTATCGTTGATGAAAGTATCATTGTATTATCACCAACTGGCAATGATACAGTTAATTCTGTTTTTCCTCTCTTATGTGCTTGAATTCTATTGGTAATACTATTATAAGTAACAATACTAGTATCTTTAATAGTCACTTTTTTGGATAGACTTGTTGTTGGATTCGCTTTAATCGTTAGACCAAGTTCTTTTTCTTTTATACCAGATATATCTAATGTTATCTCTTTTAATAAATCAACTCCAATAAATCCTTCTTTACCTGTTTTATTATCAATTAATTTATCACTACCATAAACTGTTCCAATTGCTTCATTTTGTTTAGTTTTATTAATATCATACAATACATTTTCAGGTTGTTTATATCGATCATAACTTGTAAAATATTGTGTTCCAACTACAGCTCCACTACTTTTCTTACCACTGCTTACAACACCATTAACATAACAATCTTGAATTGTTCCATTTTGATTTAAACCAATTAAACCACCTACATTTATTCCTTGAGTTACATTGGCACTACTATAACAATCTTTAATCGCTCCTCCACTAGATAATACTCCTGCTAATGCTCCAGTCCCTAAATATTGACCATTATTACTTGATTGATTAGATATTTTTCCTGATTTAATTGCAATATTTTCCAATTGACCACTAACTGTTCCAAAGATTCCAGTATGTGAAGAATTTCTATTTGTAATTGAAATATTTTCAAAATTTAAATTCTTAACAACTCCTCTACTTGATAAGGTGTTTATAAAGCTTGATTGATTATTAAGTGTTAAATTTTTAATAGCAAAACCATTTCCATCTAAAGTTCCACTAAAATTGGAAATTGTTTGAAAATTACTAACACCGCTTAAATCAATATCATTTAGTAATTTAAATACTTTTGTACTATTTTTTCTAATTAAATCAAGATCATCAACACTACTAATTAAATATGGTTTAGCAGTACTTCCATCACCTTGAACTATTGGTACATTAACATTAAAAGTTATACTATTGCTACTACTACTAGTGATATTAATAGTAATCCCACTATTTGTACCATTACTATAAAATAATGTATCATTATTCCAACTATATGTTGTATTAAGTGGTTTACCGATACTACTGCGACCATTTTTACTTAATACTGCTTGATTTAAATTTCCTTCTCCTTTACCACAACCAGTTTCATTTGGTCTAAAAACATATAAATAATCATTTTTTCCAGTTGAAGTACCATTCATATTTCCATTTTTTACTTTAGAATTGATTCGATATACAACAAGTCCATCACTAATACTTGTGTCTGAAGCATAAACTTTATCTCGTTTTTCATAATATTCCACAATAAAAAATTCATCATCATTAACTGGTGAAACTATCTTAACAGCTCTTTTTTCACCTGGATTGGAATACTGTGGCTTATTCAAAGTAACACTTGTAGACGACTTTATCTCTGATAAACTATTCCATCCTAAATTGTTATACTCACTTGTCATATATGCCAATATACCCTGTGGGTTATAATTTGTCGTTGTAGCCATAATATCATAAAATCCAACTGGATCACCACTGCTATTATAACGATATAAATCAGGTAATCCTAAAACATGCATATACTCATGAATAATTGTACCATAAGTACCTTGGTTCATTGAAAAAACGCCACCTAAATAGTTACTGTCATAAGTATTAATTAAATTATATGTATTAACTTTCTTTCCCTCTAAAGTAACATTTAAATTCATTCCGCTAATTTTATGTGACCATAATAAATCAGACCATTCTACTTTATCCTCAGTTACTTTATCAGCCTCAATAAAAAAAGAAATAGCATCAACATTACCATCATTATTTTTATCTAAATCACTTGCATTAAAAACTCTTTCGATACTTTCTTTAGCTTTAGATAAAATTTCATTTACCAACTCTTCTTCTCTTTCACGAGCTTGAGTTAATGTGTAACCATTTGGATTACTAGCAGATTTTTTCATATAATAACTACGATTTTTTGATAACTTTACTGATACTACATTACCATTTCTATCCTGTGGAAAAAAAGTAGTTTTTGTAGTCATTTTATGATATGTATATTTTTCAACATATTCTTTTAATGAAATAATCGGTACACTACCGTTGGGTGTTTCCATATTTCGATTACCCTTATTCATTACAGCCTCGGCCTTGCTTAATGTATGTACATCATCAAGACTTGTTCCTGTTTTATCAGGAAATTCAACCATTATTGCAAGATAATTGTTTTCTTGAGGTGCACTTGAACGTAAATAACGATTATGTGTTATTGGTTTTACCTCCTCTTTTTCTAAACCATACATTTTAGTATAATCCAATAATCCCCCCGCATGTTCTTCTAATAATGTTGTATCAAGTTCATCATTTTTTCCATAAACAGATATAACTGTAAATGACCCTATAATTATTGAACTAATTAACATTGCAATAACTAATTTAATTTTCACATCATATTCCCCTTTCATTAGTATAATTAAGAAAATAATAATCTATTTTATCCATATATAATTACATTATTTTACAAATCAAATATATTGATAAAATCAGAATATTTTATCTCTTATTATTATTTTACAATAAAAGCTTATACTTTTACTAGAAAAAAAGAGGATAATTATCCAATGTCATTAAGTTAAGATGACAAATTTTTAGCCAGGAGTTATATAGAAAATATATTTTCTCCTGGTTTTTAATATTTATTCAAGCTAAAAAAGTGTAGTCTTGAAACTACATTTTTCAAGGTATGTAATAAACTATGTTAGTTATATCTATAGTTAAAGTATACGACAGTCTTTGGCCTG